>JBGGMM010000168.1:0-31039 GCA_041288045.1 Pseudobdellovibrionaceae bacterium
AAGGAATAATTTCCAGCGCAAGAATAAGAAACAGAAACCCAATCTACCAAATGAGCTGTCCCAAATTCACTTCCCAGACGACCACGATGGTCGTCTGGAAGCCTTCGCACGGACGGACACACTTCCGTTTACCCTCGGCACCGCTGTGCTTGAGACCCTCCATCCACGATGTTGTCCGTTGGTACGCTATACCAAGGGTCAATATCGTGGATGGGTGCCTACCGCGAAGTCATTTCCCCAAAGTGGTGTGCGAAGCTCGTGTATTCGCTTGATCGTGAACATCCATGTCAGTTGCCTCACCCCTTCGGGGCTCGCCTTTGGCGAGTTTCCAGAAAACCTATGTAGCAGCACTGATTTTGCAGAGCAACACCACGGTGGTGTTGTGGTGTTTCATTTGGACGGGGATTATTAGAAATTTGTTTGGATTTCTGGGCAGCGGGTTTTTAGGAATGACTTTAATTGCGAATCGGAAAATTTGAAATTGGCGTCGCCGTCTGAGGTGAGATTGAAAATTTCGTTGTTTTTGACTTGGCACGTATGGCCTTTGTGATCGATGAATTTGGAGCTTCGATTGGGATTTCCTGTGGGATCGGAGCCTTGGTTGAAACCGGCGTCCAGGAGCAAGGTTTTGACTTTGCTAATTTCGACCCCGCCTTGATTGTCGGGTCGAACATTTGGATCCTCTTTGATCACAGCACCTTTCATTGTCAGGATTTTAGTCTGATCCTGAGAGAGATTCAGCTCGATTCCTGGGGCTGATAAAAGCATCGTTGTTTGACCATTGTAAGATTTCACATTCGGAGTGATTTTTCGTGGGAAAAAATAAAAAACTCGGGCCCCGGTGGCGCTGGCGCTGCCTGAGGGACTGTAAGAATTAAAAATCATCAAAAGGCCGCGATCTGTGATCAGATAACTTCGATATTTAAAATTGCTGGGAACATCCGAGGGATCGGCGGTCAGAAAACATTCTCCATCTGCGGCTTGTAATCTTTGGTGATGAAAAGCCCCCCAATAATGGTGAAATTCGCTGCAAGATTCGGCGGCCGAAGATTGTGTGGATGAGATGGAAATGGCAAAAAAACCAAGCAAAATTGAGAAAAGAGCTTTCACGGGTGGTCCCCCTTGGTTTTATCGTAAACAACAAGTCAATGAGGACAAGCTCAGAGAAAAGAATTAGACCAATGGCAGGAAATCGCCGAAAAGTCGCGAGGACTTATTCTTCTGATAAGTTATATTATGTCACAGTAAGTGTGGGGATTATTCGAAAGTCCACTCTTTAAAGCCCTTTTTCTTGGCGGCTTCAAGTGATGTGGCATCGATTTCATACACATTGGCGCGACCCGTGGGAGATCCGCAAACTTGGATGTGCATCAAACCATCTGGCCGATTGTCAGCTGAATAAACAGCAAGTCCGGCCAGCTCTTTTTGCATTTCTGAAAGCGACACCGATTTTCCCATGCCGCATTGCTGGCTTCCGTCGTATTTGTAAACCTTCACTCGAGATTGTGAATTCGAAGAAATTTGAGCTGCTGCTTCATTGATTTTCTTTTCATCCACTTTTTGCTCCTTTTGAGATCGGCAATTGCCCGAGGTGCAGCCCAAAAGGATCAAAGTGAGTGTGAGAATCCATTTTTTCATCTGATCACCTCAAATAAGAAATGGCCGGAGCTCGACTCCAACCAATGCGAAGTCCGTAAAGATTGGCTTCGTTGGAAATGAAATAGACCATGCGGTTTTTTTCATCCACAGTCGGGGGCGAAAGAATTCCGCGACCTGGAAAAAAGCGAGAGATTTCTTTTCCCGTACCGGCATCTAAAATGCGCAAAGCTCCTTGAGATTCGCCAAAAATCACCAGGCCTTTGTAAAAAGAAGCCGAAGTCGCAATCCCCTCTTTCATTGGAAAAGACCAGACCTTTTGCCCTGTCTCTTTGTTAATCGAGAGAAATTCATTGTTTGAGCCGGCATAGTAAAGTCGATCTGCAGTTGCGAGAATGGAGCCATAGCCACCCACCGGAGATCTCCAGACCTCTTCGCCAGAGGCGGCTCTGAGGCAGTACATTTGATCGTCGTAACCAAGGATATAGAGAAAATCCCCTTCAACCAAAGGATCCGAATCCAAATCGCGAAATTTTTTATTGCGATTGAGAAGCTTTTCCCATTTGATCGCCCCGTTCTGCGCGAGAAAGGCGACTACAGAGCCATCACTGAAGCCCACATACAAAGTTCCATTTCGCAGAGCTGGCTTTGAGCCGCCCCGGATCGAAAGACTTGAGGGGTCCTGACGCGAGTAAAACCACAGTTGCTTTCCAGTACTTGCATCCAAAGCGTAAAGCGAATTATTCCCAGTTAATAAATACAAAATCCCCTCATGTAAGAGAGGCTCAGAAAGAGTCTCGACCCGAGTGGGGAAAGTCCAGAGCACTTTTCCATTTTCGGCATCGATCGAATAAAGCTGGCCATCGCTGGCGCCAATAAAAAGCCGATTTTTAATCAAAGCCGCCGAAGGTTCGGCACCGTTCAAGATCGAGAGTTTCCATTTTTCCTCTCCAGTTTGATTGTCATAAGCAGCAACGCCATCCACACCATTGGCTTGAATGACGTATTTTTTGTACAAAAGGGGCTTCATGCGATTGATTTTACGAAATCCCAAATTGTCTTTATCCGTGGTTTGACTGACGAAGACTTCATCTGTGAGAAAAACGCGACGAGGACTCCCCGCTTGAAATTGCGAGCAAGCCGTTAAGGATAAAATCAAAAAACAGAAAATCCCAAGTCTTTTCATTTTCACTTCTTTGCTGTTTGCAAAAGTCGAAGGTATTTATCGGCCGTGCGGGCTGTGGCCGTTTCCCCTTCTCCTTCGCCTGTTTTAGCTTCTGTGTACATCTGCTCAGCTTTGGCGAAATCTTTCATGCTCTCATAGCAAAGGCCCTGCTTGAGCTTCACAGCTGCATGCAAAGGTTTGGCACTGGCATTGTTGAGCACTTGCGACCAAGTGGAGAGAGCGGATCCGCAGTCATTCAAATCCGCTTGCACAGTTCCCAACTGAGTTTGAACCATTCCCGAAAGAAGGTCTTTTTTGCCAGTTTCAACTTTTTTCAAAAGTTCCAAAGCTTCCTGGTTTTTCGAGTACTCCAATTGAATATCGGAAAGATTGAGAGCTGCCATTTTTGCCGCTTTGGATTGGGGAGCTTCCTGAATCAAAGTCGAAAATTCAGTGGCGATGGGGCCATAATCTTTTTCAAAATCACCAGAAGACTTTTCAGCATTCGGCGGAGGCGGAGTTTTGTTGTCTTTGCGAGCTGCGGCGGCTTCGGCCACTTGAAAAGCGGACTTTTTATCAAAGAGCTTTTTTTCGATCACGTAGTATTTGCTTTGAAGCTCGGATTCTTTCTTTTCATCCAAGTAACTTTTCGCTGAAATTCCAGCTCCCACAACCACGAAACCCAAAAGCAAAACTCCTACCAGTTTGGAGTGCTGAGCGCTCCACTGGAAACCCTTTTGTAATTCCTGTTGCAATTTATCCGGAGACTTCAGTTCTTTCGAATCGACTTTTTTCATTCACATCCTCTTCGCTATGAAACCTACAAATTTTCAAGCGAAGAGGAGCGAAGGTCAAGAATTAAGCTAGCGATTCGTGACTTCTTTAAGCGTGCTGAAATTTCGACTGCTATTTCCTTGATGACGCTGACGGAGACGACCAATGGTGCTGATTCTTTCCTCAGCCAAACGGTCTGCCGCCACATGAGTGCCAACACCGTCTCGCTTGGCGATTTCAAAAACCTTCCAACAGTTGTCGTAGACTTTGCGAGTTTTATCAAAAGCCCGCTCGGGCGAATAGCCTTCTAGCTCGACAAACACATTCATCAAACCACCTGAATTGATGACGTAATCAGGGGCATAGAGAATCCCTAGATCTTGCAGCTGCTTTCCATGTCGCGCTTCGGCGAGTTGGTTGTTTGCGCCGCCAGCAATGACTTTGGCTTTGATTTTGGTGATGGAACTGTCGTTGACGATCGCCCCGAGAGCGCAAGGAGCTAAAATATCACAGTCTGAAAAAAGAATTTGATTGGTGTCTGCCGCCTGAGCGCCGAATTGATCCACTTGTTTTTTCACTTTGGCTGGATCGATATCAGCAACAATGATTTTAGCTCCTTCGTCAGACAGATATTTCACCAAGTGGCTGCCCACATTGCCAAGCCCCTGCACAGCGATTCGCATTCCCTTGAGATCATCTGTGCCCAGCTGCCATTTGGCCGCTGCTTTGATTCCCATGAGCACTCCGTGTGCCGTGTAGGGAGAGGGATCGCCGGAACCGCCAAAATCTTTTGGAATTCCAGTCACGAATGGAGTCTCCATGAAAATGTACTCCATATCCTCAACACTGGTTCCGACGTCTTCTGCGGTGATGTATTTTCCATTGAGTGAATTGACGAATTGACCGAAAGCTCGAAAGAGACCTTCGCTTTTTTGCGTTTTCGAATCGCCGATAATTACAGCTTTTCCGCCGCCCAGATTCAATCCCGCTGCTGCTGCTTTATAAGTCATTCCCTTTGAAAGGCGGAGAACATCAATCAGGGCTTCTTCTTCATTTTTATAATTCCACATCCTTGTGCCGCCCAGAGCAGGCCCCAATGAGGTGTTGTGAACGGCAATGATCGCCTTTAAGCCCACTGTCGGGTCATGACAAAAAACCACTTCCTCATGCCCACCATGTTTTTCAATCATTTCAAACGTCATTGGAATTAGGTGCCTTTCTCTTTTTGCTTCACACATAGCGTTAGAATCCCTTCTAACGCTGAACTGTTAACTTTGTGAGTAGAGAGTATTTACTCAAGGCCCATTGAAAGGCAAGGGAAGTTCCATTGGAGCGATGCACCCCCTAAAGGGTGCCTTAGAGATGCATTAATTGAAGCCATTGCAGGCTTTGTAAGTTCCAAAATCCGTAAAAGTTGAAAGAACTGTTCCGGAAAAAATAAACTCGTCTGAAGATCCAGTGGCAATGGTGTGCTGCACTGGGGTCGAAGACCAGCGAGTGCCCGAGCTGATGCCACACAACACATTGCCGTCGGCTCCAGCTGAGCCCGAAACTCGCAATTTCAAATCATCCGATGTGGTTCCCTCAATCAGATAAGGAGTGCCTGTGGCTGAATTCACAAAGTGATTTTTACTGATGAGAATTTCCGGACTGGTTCCTTGGACTTTGAAAGCAGGAGCAAGTGCCGCCTGGTTCAAAATCGAATTTGAAACTTCCAATTTCGTGTAGGTCACAGCGTTGGTTCCTAAAAACGAAAAGAAAGGAGAGTTTTCAGCACTGATCAGCTTCGAGTCTTTGATGACAACCGATCCATAATCATAAATGGCGACAGGCGGAATTTCTCCAGAGGTTCCAAATGAAGCTCCAGAGTAGGAATTCGCGCTCATATTGATGTCGCAATGATAGCAATTGATCAAAGAAGCGCCGGCAGAATTCGAGCTTTGAGCTTTGATGGCAACTCCAGTTCCAGTGAAAGTTCCACGCAAAATGCGAATTTCACTTCCAGTTGAAGAGCTGGTCGAAGTGTAAGCACCCACCGACACAGAGGTCGTGTTGCTTGAAAGCGTGAATTTAGGCGAAAACATTTTCATCAAACCAGTAGCTGTCGCTCCATATTTGACACCATAAACTCCAGCAACCCCTAAAGTTCCGGAAACAAATTCGTCATTGAAGGAAACCACCGTGGATCCATCCATCCCGATCCCAATTCCCGCTCCCACACTGCTGGCGCTGATTTGGTAGAGATTGTTATAAGAGCGTACCTTTGCTGAAAGATTGGTGTTCATGGCTCGCAAACCCGCAGTCAATGTGGACGAAGGCGAATTGATGATTTTCAAATTGGCCACACTGGCCACTTGGCTTGTCGTGCCGCCCGAAACTTCGACCACGTTTTGCCCTGAGGATCCTTGCAAAGTAACGATTCGGGCGTAATTCGAATCCAGTGAGGCAATCAAATGCTTATTGGGAGGCAAAGTGATTTTTAAATTTGTGCTTCCTGGGCCAAAAGTAAAGACACTGCTGGAAGTGGCCTTTAAGCAGACAAAAGTATTCCCACCAGAATCCAGTGCAGCTTGAATATCATCAAAGTTTTTCGTTCCATCAGCGGTGATTTCAGTGCTGCAATTGACCACCATCATCGCATCTTCATAGGAAGATCCTGGGGGCATATCAGCTGCGACATCATAGAAATTACGAGGCGCGAAGACCACTCCGGCCTGCATCCAGAGGGCTTGAGTTCCGAAATAATACTTGTAACTACCGGCCAAATCCGAGGAAGCGCTAATCGCTGTCCAAGAGAAAGTCTTTGTCGTCAAATTGAAAGCACTACCGCAGGTGCCATCATCTGAAAAGTTCGGAGAGGAGGTAAACTGATAGCATTTCAAATCCGGAATATTCGTGGTGATCGGCATGCTGAGCGGAAACATACTGGAAGGCAAAATCGTTCGCGGCAATGCAGGAGGCTGAATGTAGGCATAGCTTCCTGTGCTGGGGATCGTCACGGCCGAGCCTGATCCCGCGATGGACTGAAATCCGGAGCCTTCTCCTTTGAAATCAACGCTGCTGATAGGTTTCAAAGGACGAAAATAAAACTGAACTCTCGACTGTCCAGATGAAAATGAAATTTCGGGGCCCGACATCGATGACAGGCTCGAAAAACAGCTCCCATCGTTGTAAAACTCCCCAACAGCTAAAGGCGTGGTTGAAAGCCGCAAAGTCACGGCTTTTTCAACTGGGGTTTCTTCGCCGGATTGATTCAAAGCCACAGCCACAACTGGACTGCAAAATCCTGGAGAGAGACTCCCCATCACATCAAAGCGAAATTTCGCCACTTGGGCGATTCCGGTCGCAGCAGTGATTGTCTTCGTTCCACTTGTAAATCCAGTGGCTGTCGCAGTCAGCGTGACATCCGTACTGAAAGACCCACGCACCCAAAGTAAGTTTCCCATACTCATGGCAGCAGGGATACTATACCCAGAGTAAGTTGGCGTCTGCGGGCTCACGACTCCCTGACAGTCCGATTGGCTGTCAAAGAAAGAAAACTGAGTTGTGCTTGATGTAATATCAGTCGAAAGTGCTGCTGAAACTCCAAAAGGCGAAGTCCCAAGTCTTGAACCCACACTCAAACTGTAACAGGCATTGGGAATCATTTTTGTCGGAGTTTCAATTGCCAGCGAAGGAACGACAATGTCGACCTTATTGTACTGCGGAGAAAAGCTCATTTGCGGCAATTCGCCAGTATATGTTCCTAATGCAAAAACGTTATCCACCGAAGGCGAACCGGTGACTTTCAACCAGATGTTGGACGCAATCCCCGTTCCCGATGCAAAAGTGAACGTGGGATCGGAAACCACTGCACCACCTGAACAACTTGAATCCGAGTGAGTGGTGGCCCAGCTCGGAGTCAGCAATTGGATCTGAGTGCTTGTCGTCGTGACAGCCGGAGTTCCCATGCCCTGATAAATTTTCATTGCCATCGGTATGCAAGCCGTCTTGGGAACTGTGTACTTATCTCCACTGCTTTGCACTCCATAAAGTTCCAAACGCAAATACTTACAAGTCGAGCAGCCCCCGTCTTTATCCAAATGAGGCGAGACGATGGCGGCAGTCAGCAAAGACCCTGATTTTCGCGGACAAACGACCAATGGCTTTGTCAATTCAGGAACGTGCAATGCCGTGGTCGGTGTTTCTTGCGGCGAAGCTGAAACAGCCACTTCGGAAATCAAGCTCACACCACTGAGGGCGCGAAATTCTTCACAGTTAAAGCCATCCGACATCACCACTTTATTCAATTGATCTGCTGAAAGCTCTGTCGAAGCTGCATAAACACTGACTCCGTCGATCACACTGGAGTCCACTCCGGGGAGCAGAGCCCAGCCGATTTTAGGAGGTGAACCGGCAGTCACTGTGAGGTACTGACCGCTCACTTGTTTAAATGGTCCGGTAAAATCAGTACTAGTTGAAATACAGGTGGTGAATTCATTCACGCTACAAGAAGATGTGGTCGCGGTTTTTCCAGAAGTGGCTGTGCTATTTCCGAAAAAGCCCAAAGCATCATAATCAGATCCAGTCCCAGGATTGACCAGAAAAGCCCCGCCCGAAGCCGCAGCAAGTGTCGATAAGCCTGCTTTGTTGATCGGTCCACCAAACAGAGATTGTCCATTGAGGATGTAATCCATGGGGGTATTTTCAAGACTAAAAGCTTGAAACCAACCTGCGTACATTTCAGTGTATTGAATGGTCATTGCGGGCCGAGAAGAGCTGGGCTTCATCATGACTTTCACAAGGCCTGTGGGACCCGTGGTGGCGTCTGAAAAATAGCGAGCCGTAATATGACCGCCGCCCTGTGCGGCCCCACCCACATCGGTCAATGAGATATTCACTGTGCTTGTTGCGGAAGAAATATCAGAGACACTGTCCCCATACTTAAATGTCATCGAATGACCAGTGACATCGTTATAGGCCATGATCACTTGAAAAAGTCTTGAAGTTCCAGTGGTTGTTGAAAGCTTCACGCTTGAAGTGGAAAATTCGCAAGGACCGCTGGTTCGATTTCTTTCAATATCCCAAGAACAAAAAACCTCTGACATTCCAGAGCCCGAAACGTTGATCGCCACATAATTCAAAGTCACAGTTTGAGCCGAAACCGATTGGCTGGCATTTTTCGTCAGCGTCATCGGAGGAAGCGCCAAGCTCACAGATGTTGCCCCATCACTTTCAGGGCGAGTACAGCCCGAAAGCAAAGCAAGTCCAAAAGACGCAAATAAAAGAATGTAAAACTTCATAGATATCCCTGCTTCCTCATAGATCTTTTCGGAGACCGAGGTCAGGGACTTGATATTTTCCAAGTTTGGGGCGTCTCGGGTGAGACGCCTTCTCAGATTGAGAATTTTCAGCGCAAAAAATTCCAATAAACTGAAAATGAAAGAATCAAACCACCAATGGCGATAAGAAAAAAGCCCAGACGATTGTGAAGAACGGCGGCTTTTAGATCCTGGACCTGCGCTTCAAGTGCAACTTTTGATTCCATCAATTTTTGATTGGCCGAAAGCAGCTCTTGAAGCTTGTTTTCCAATTGCAGACTTTGCATTGAGAAAGCCTCTTCAAATTCGCCCCTTTTTTGCGATTCAATTTGAATTCTCTGTAAAGCAGCCTGATGCAAAACCTCGGGATCTTTGCCAATGAAATACTGAGGGGTTAATCCCGGCAGTTTTTCCCGCAAAATGGCATACCACTGAAGAGCTCGATAAATATGCGGTGGGGCCGAGTCCCCGTTTTTCATCCAACGGGTCCAAGCCGAGGGATCGACCATCAAAAGCTGGCAGATTTTCCTTTGAGAAAGGCCTAATTTCCCACGAATTTCATCCAAATCTCCGAGCTGTCGCCGAATCACTTCCACCTGTGCCTCGTAATGCATTCGATGCGAACTCTTTGCCTTGAGAGTGAGATCTTCCGGGGAGCGAGAAACTTCGTTTTCAAGCTGGACGTCCATCCAAGCCTCCGTTGTGTTTTGCAATATCTTCGCTGCGAAATACAATATTTTACGTTGTAATTCACAATATGAGTGTATTGAAATCGCCGAATGGGTCAAGCTAAGTCTTTGAATTTATTTACTTATTAAAAGATGAGGGGTGTCGCACCCCAATTTTCTAATTCGCCTTAAGCTTATAGTTATATTCTTAAGTGTTAAATAGATAAAATAATTGATTAATTTCAATGGGGTATTTTTAAGACTTTTCATTTTTCACAACTGACGATGCGCGTTTGGACTAAAGGCCATATGAAAAAAGAGCGCTCGTGACATTTTCTTATCGGCAATTTTACACTTTGCATGAGGACTTAAGTCGATGCAGGCCAGATACTCGCTGAATAAGAACAAATATCTCCTCGGTCCCGAGGTTGAACGAGTCCGAAAGATTGTTGAAGATTTTCAGACTTCAGATCCTCGAAACTGTTTTTTGATTTCTTTGGGGCTTCGAACCGGAGCTCGGGCTCAGGAACTTTTGAATCTGCAAAAGTCCGATTTAAACACTTACGATCAATCTGTTTTCATTCGCGGGATCAAGGGCAGCAATGACCGTGAAATCCCTTTGCAAGCTCGGTTTTTCGCTGATTTTTATCGCTATGTGGAGTCTTTATCAGGGACAAAGATTTTCGATATCAGCTACCAGAGGCTTTATCAGATCTGGGAATTTTACAGGCCAGTCCCAAAGAAGTTTCACTCTCTCAGGCACACATTTGCCATTGAGCTTTATCAAAAGACGAAAGATCTCAGACTGGTCCAGGTCGCTCTCGGTCACCGCAATATCACCAACACGATGATCTATGCGGACTACGTTTATTCGCAGCAAGAGCTTCGCCGCTTGATCCTTTAGGGCCAAGGCTATTCGCCAGCAGCTTCATCCAGTTCTTGCGACAGTCGCTTCATCTCAGCTTTGTAGAGCTTTTTAGCAGATCGGTCTTTCTTCTCAGTCCAAAGTGATTGAGACGAAGAAACCACAATCTGTTCTGCTTCTGTCGGCGCCATGATCTTTTCTTTGGCGATGCTGCCGGGTTTATCGGCGTTCAGCTCAATACCAGCTTCTTTTTGCAAGCGAGCTCTCAAATCCGCTTCGGCTTTTTGATTGTCTTGGATCATTTGATTGAAGTCCTCGCCTTTAAACGCATTTCCGTAAGACAAAGAAGCCCCCAATGAAACGACCAGAATCAGTAAAGTTTGTTTTTTCATAAATCCTCCCGAATTCATTCTCTACCCTGACAAGGGGCAAGGTGTGGACCACTCAAAGGCAGTTAAAATCGAGAAGACTGACTCAAAATGAGACAAAGACGAGAATTGCCAAAAACTGTTCGCTGACTGTTAAGGGACTGTACAATCACCCGGACTGGTCTGCTGAATAGTTCCAGTGGGGCAGGACTGATTTTTATCAAGCACAAGGCTTCGGTGATTTTGCGAATCATAGCACAATTTGAATTCTGCGAAGCCCGATGGAGAAAGGACAAAATGGGTCTCTGAATTGGAGCTTCGATTGGAATCGCAACTTTTCAAGCTCGGCCCGCCAATAACTTCATATTCGGTATGCTCTCCCATTGTAACTTGCTGGGGAGCTGAGCTAGGTGACATGGAGACTGTTTCCAGAGTGGCTTCAATGCCTGCCCGTTTGCAAACTCGGAACTGAATGCTTCGCTGAGTGCGATTTTCAATCCAGGCCGAATCCTCAACAGTTTTATTGCAGGCCTTATCGCAGGCCACGTGAAAGACCAGAGTTCCTAAAAGAAACGAAATTGCGAGTGCTTTTTCCATGGACTTAATGAAGAGCAAAGAAAATGCCACTTCTTTTGGCAGACCTCTAAGTGATCAATAAAGCTTGGATTTCAAAAATTTTGAGAAAATCAGAGAAGGCTTGTTAGAATGACAAATTCAAAGGCACTTGTCTTGTTTTTTCTGTTTTATTTCTGCTGTGGCCAAATCATTTTCGCGATCCTCAAAAATGGACATGATGACTTTAAAAGTCATCTCCTGTTTTTCGTTGAGTTCAGGGTCATTCAAGTTTCTGCTGAAGGCATGAAGAAAAAGTTTTTTATCATTGCCATTCTTCTTCCGCAGATCACTTGGGCCTGGGGCATGTTGGGACATCGAACCATTGCCTCCGTCGCTGAAAAACTGCTGGCTCCATCAGTTAAAATCGAACTTCGCAAATATTTTCCAGCAGGCGAAAACTTAGCGGATTCGGCTTACTGGGCTGACAGCTTAAAAGCCAATCCGGCACTCTGGGGTCACACCACCTCATATCACTTTGAGCAGATTCCTGATGGCAAAACCTATTTTCAAAGCTTGAAAATTCAATCCGCTGAAGAAAGAAAAAAAGGTGGCACGGTCGAAGCTTTGATTGAAGCTCAAAATGTCTTTTTATCAGCGACCCCCGCAGCGGAAAAAACCAATGCCTTGAAATTTTTAATTCATTTTGTGGGCGATATTCATCAGCCCCTTCATTCCGGACGACCTGAAGACAATGGGGGAAACAAAATCCCCGTCAACTGGCATGGAACTCAAACCAATTTGCATTCTGTTTGGGACACTTTACTGATCAATGAAGCTTACAATGAAGCGATGCAAATCCGTGAGTCCAAATCTTTTACGGATGAAACCTATGCCGAATTTCTGATCGAGAAATTTTCCAATTCTTCTTCGCCCCAAAACAAAGATGACTTTGAAGCCTGGCTGAAAGAATCCATGGCTCTTCGCAAGGATGCTTATGTGTACAAGGATGAGAGTGAAAAACAGTACACGCAGCGATTCACTCATGTGGTGGATGCGCAGATTTACAAAGCGGGGGTGCGACTGGCCGCTGTGCTCACGCGCCTGACGAAAGGCCAAACTCCCACGGCAACGCAAATGAATCTGCAAACTGCCATTGAAAAGATCACAGGACCGCTGAAATCTTTTATTTCGCTCCGGCCAAGGGCTCAACTCACGTCTGAAGAAAAGACTCTTGCTCCTGATTCCAGTGAAAATGCAGAGCTCTGCAATCCCCTGCTTTTGCTCTAGACCATGGACTTGAAACCCAGTGCCGCTTGCTCTCAGAGCGGGGATTCGCTATCGTCGGCTTGATGAAGTCTTCTCAATCCAACATCCATTCTTTTTTCCCCACTTTCGTTTATCAAGTCCCCTTGCGCACGGATCTTCCCTTGGGAAAACAAAACCGTGAACTTGTGGAAGAAATTCAGACAATTTCTGAAATCGATGAAAAAGGTCAGAAATGGAGCCGGAAAAACTATCCTGGGGGATACACCTCTTACGCCACTTACAATCAGCTTCATCGTTTCTCGACAACTTTTGAAAATCTCAGGAAAAAAATTGATTTAGAAGTGCGCAAATTCGCTCAATGGCTTGAAATGGATTTGCAAGGTCGGAAATTGCTGATGACTTCGCTTTGGGCCAATCAAATGCCAACCTCGGTCGTGCATGGCATGCACATTCACCCTCTTTCCACCATCAGCGGCACTTATTATGTGCAAACTCCAAAAAACTGCAGCGCCATCAAATTTGAAGATCCAAGGCTTGTGAATTTTATGGCATCCCCGCCCCGAAAGCCAAAGGCCAAGCCCGAAAACCAGCGATTCATTTCGATTCAACCCAAAGCTGGTGATCTGATCCTGTTTGAAAGTTGGCTTCGCCATGAGGTGCCGCCCAATCCGTCGAAAGCAGAAAGAGTGAGTCTGAGTTTTAATTATGATTGGATTTAACCCATGGCTTTGATCCACGCAGAGAATCTCGGCAAGGTCTTCGAATCCAGACGAAACCGAGAGACCACGGTTTTTAAAAATTTCAATTTGCAATTAGAGCCCCGTGAGTTTGTGACTTTGCTGGGACCCTCCGGCTGTGGCAAATCCACTCTGCTTCGCATTCTCGGAGGCTTGGAAAAGGCCAGTGAAGGTTCGCTTGAAAGAAAATTTCAATCCGGCTCTTTTGTTTTTCAGGAGCCAAGACTTCTTCCGTGGAAAACCTGTCTTGAAAATGTGCTTTTGCCTTTGGAAATCAAGAATTCAAAAGTTTCACAGGCCGATCATGGCAAAGCTAAAGAACTTCTCAAATTGATGAAGCTTGAAAAATTCGAAAGCCATTTTCCAGCAGAGCTCAGCGGTGGGATGAAAATGCGAAATGCGCTCGCCAGAAGTCTCATTCTCAATCCAGATTTTCTGCTTTTGGATGAGCCTTTCTCGGCTTTGGATGAAACCACTCGTCTTTTTTTGCAAGTGGAGATCCGCAATCTGTTTGAGACCAAGCCTTGGACTTTTTGCTTTGTCACTCACTCGATTGAAGAAGCCTGTTTTCTTTCCAGTCGAATTCTCATTTTCTCAAAGGATCGAAATCAGCTCATCGAACACAAATCCAATCTGCCAAACAAAAGGAAAGAGTCTCTGCGCGATGAGCTTGCTTTTTTTGAAGAAGTGAAAAAAGTCCGCCACCTTTTTCAAACAGAGGCTTTGTCATGAAAAAATCCTGGCCCAGTCTTCTTGCTTTTGTTTTGATTCTTTTGGTTTGGCACTTCATCGTCAGTTCCGGACTGATCCCCTCATTCCTGCTTCCAGCACCAGGTCAAGTTTTTCACTCTTTCTCAGAAATGCCCGAAGACTTCGCCATGGCTTTTCAAAGCACGCTGAAATCCACTCTTTGGGGATTTTTCTTAAGTTCTATTCTGGGTTTTTCATTGGCTCTTTTATTTTCAAGCTCTGATTTTCTTAAAAGAGCTTTTCTTCCATTCGCGGTTTTCTTTCAAACAGTCCCGATTGTTGCGATTGCACCACTTTTAGTGATTTGGTTTGGTTTTGGAGAATCCACAGTGCGGGCTTCAGCTTTGATCGTTTCTATCTTCCCAGTTCTCGCCAATTCTCTTGTGGGACTTTCGAATTTCGATGCAGGCTTGAAGGAATTACTTAATTCTTACGGGGCCTCTCATCGACAAATTCTTTTAAAATTACAAATTCCTTCTAGCCTTCCGGCTGTCTTCTCAGGCCTTCAAGTCGCGGCAGGACTGGCGGTCATTGGCGCTTTGGTCGGAGAGTTTGTTGCCGGTGGTGGCTTAGGAGGCCTCATTGACTCTGCACGAACACAACAGCGAGTCGACATTGTCTTCGCAGCTCTTTTTCTTTCTTCTGTATTGGGCTTGGGATTAACGGGGTTGGTTCGCGGAGCCGCTCAAATGATTTTACGCTGGCGTCCGTTTTTTTCCAAAGATCTTTTTTAAAATCATGTCCTGATTAGCCTCCCCCACCGCCGGGAATTATACCGAGGCTTTCACCTGTCAAATTGAAAGAAGGATTCGCTCCAGGTGGACAAACAAACGCATCTAGAAGAGGTCCACTGCCACCGTCATCTGAGTCGACCCAGCGAACGTAGGTTCGCCCGGTGGCAAGAACACATCCTTTGCTTGCCAAAGCTGAAGAAAATGCAGCATTCGTTCCTGTCGGGAGAGGGCACCTTGATCCCTGCCAATCCGTCTCTTTCAGAACATAACGGCCGACTCCAAGGTCCACGTAACCACACCAAGACCCGATGGCCGAGTTCTGACTTTCAAGCCGAGTCCCATAGAATCTCTCTCCACCCGAGGAGAATCCGACCATCGTATCTGGCTGGGGATCTGTTAAATAAGCGGCCGAATAATCGTCTCCATCCAGTTGAAAAGCGCCATCCCTCCAAACGACTGGAGCCGAATACAAAATGTAAACAGCGGGATTGCCCCATCCTGCAACTATCGGCAAAACTCGATATAGCTTTCCCTGGCAATTGCCCTCGGCATCCAATACTCCCCCGCGAGAAGCGCACCGGGCCATCGACATTGATTTGTTCGCACTGCAGGTAGCGTTGGTCCCACCATTTAAACCGATGCAAATCCAATCCCAAGGACCCGTTCCGGTGACGACCGGGGCACTGGCGAGCTTTCGAGCTGGATCGCAAAGTTCCGCACTCAGTGTTGGCTTGATAGGCAAGTAATCGCCATCCGCAGGACCGCATTTGGCATTCACAATACAAGCTCGAGTGTCCCCCTGAAGACTGGGACAAGCGACTCCCGTTCCCTGTTGCTGAGTAGAAATTGAGTAGGTTTGAAGAGCTGTTCCTAGATTGCAAGCTCCCCAGGAGCCGACACAATCCACATCAGGAACATCCACATCATACCAAGCATCATAAACAAGCAACGCAGTGGTTGTCGCTGTGATTGTCGTTTCAACAGTGGTCTCTCGATTGATCCAAGGCAGTTGCACTTCGAGAACTCTTCGGACAGCCCCATCGTAAGAGTCATCGGTATCCATCAAGGCAAATGGCAATTGTTGAACACTAAAGGTTTGCCCAGACGTTGTGGTGCAGGCATCAAGTGGAACTGTGAAAGAGACAGGGAGCATATGGAAAGGGATCACAATGCTTTTAACTGAGGCTCGGCGAGAAGTACAGAAAGTGGCGCCACAGCCATTGGGAGCAACGAAAACGGGACGCGTGCAGTCCACTGCCTCCGCAGTCTTGGGTAAAATCAACATCCCCAGCAGTGCCAATAACGTGAACAAGCCTGGCGCTACCATATTTCCTTCTTTGACTACCTATCGACTTAAGTCTTGAGTTACTAAAGCAAATTTTAACACTTTAGTTCCTGAGTGCATAAAACGCGGTTGAGCCGATCTCTCAGTGCCCCTTTGTCTCAATTTTATTCAATCGCTGTTCCAATTTGGAAATTCGGTCATTCGATTCTTGGAGTGCCTTGATCAAATGCGGAACCAACTCGTTGTAATTCACAGTCAGTTTTCCATCCGTATCCTGATGAACAAGATGCGGATAAATTTTTTGAATGTCTTGAGCGATCACTCCTGAATGCAGTTCCTTTTTCGAATCCGATTTGAAATTGTAATTGTAAGTCAAAACTTGATTGATCAATTCTGTCTGCGCCGGCAGTGGCCTGATATTTTCCTTTAATCGCCTGTCGGAACTGGCCGTAAAAGAGGTCGCATTCATATTGTTAAATCCGGTTGAGCTTCGGCCGCCACCAAAAAAACCTGCCGTTGTAGCTCCGATTAATTTCAAGGGACCTTCGATCTGGACCTCACCATCAACAGTCAATGTACTGACCGCCGTATCCAGCGTTACAGGACCCACTATCTTCGCTCCACCCTCCTGCACGTCCAGTCCTCCGACAGATACGGTGGCTCCGCCAGTTTCGACAATCAGTCCGTTTCGAACAAAGGCTGAATTTAATATTCGCGAAGTCCCATTGACATTCAAATTATCATTCACAACCACACTGGCCGACGCCGATACCAATGTCAGGTCAGCACCTGTGACGCCGATGGTACTGCGTGGAGTATTGGTCAATAAATTTGGAAGCGACGAATAGAATCGAATTTCTGGCATTGTTCCATACACACTCAATCCCACCCCGCCCGCATTGGACATCACACTTAATCCACCATTAGCTTTAGGTCCAAATCCGAGCTCCGCCGGTTGATCCTGAGTGAGCCCCTGATTGTTGAGCGCAAGCTGCGAGAGAATACAGCGGGGAGGTCCCGCAGATCCATTGAAGGTTCCATCGAACATTGTTTCACAGACATACTGCTCTGTCAGAACAGCTCCACTGCCGCATGAAAAAATAGCTCCTGTCCCTGCATCTGCTGCTACGAGAGAAAGGGCTGTCACTTGCGGACGCATCTCGATCAATTGGTCATTTCTCATTTTATAAGTCACGACAAGATTGGCGGGCACGCGGACAAATCCCGGCGCACCCGGAATCGGATTTGGAGCCTGGGCGAGGACCAATTCGATTTTTTCGACCTGTAAAGTGCTCCCAGGAGAGGTGTCCAGTCCGGCGGTCACAATAGGCCTCGCCACTCCCCCCTGATTGATCTGCAGAACACTCATAGGAAGGGTGCGAGGAAAAGGGCCGGTCGCTGTTCCTATTCCCCGCGCTGGCCAATTCCCGGCATCATCCACAATCCCATCTCGACAAAGTTGCGAATCATTGATCATTGTCAGGATCTGGCTGTTGATCCCCAGAGCCATATCTTTGAGTTCAATTCGTTTTTGTTGTTTGGAAGAACCGCTGATCAGAGCTGCAATGGCCATCGAAAGAATGCCGAGCATGGCCATACCGACTAAAATTTCAACTATGCTAAAGCCAGGCGATGGCTTTTGATTTTTTAGCATCGCGATGGCTCCCCGATTCAAGTTAAGTCACTTATCGGAGAATTGAACCTAAACTTAAATCCAGTGAGCTTGCGATCGAAAATGAGACAGAGCTTACTGGCAGCGATAGCCGACGATTTTCACATCACCTGAAAAATCACCGCTGGCTGGAACATGATCAAGCAAGGAACACATTTGATTGCCTTCAATTGCCACTTTGAAACCTTCAGCCAAAAGTCTTTCAATTTCTTCTCTTCCGCCTTTTTCAAACTTCCCTTCAAAAGACTGATACTCGCAAGTCTTCTCTACTGGAGGGGGATTCAAAGGGCCTTGAGGTTGAGACTGAGCCGGCTTATTGAAACAAGAAAGAAGTTGCTGTCTGATTTTTTGCGTCGCCTGGTACCTAGCCTGAGCTTTGGGATCTTGCAACCAAGCTTGGTAGCCACCATCCGTTTGATTGGCCATCGCTTCTTCTGTCGTATACAGAGTGCCTGACAGACTGCTCGTGTTCATGCAAATCACGTAGGCGGCCTCAGTTCCATCCAATCCGAAATAAGACTCAAAATGAGCTGTGAAAGGAGGTTGATACCAAAGGCCTTTGAACATTTTCTGGCGAAGACTGTCGTTGTTCTCATCGAGAAGCTTTTGCAAAGTCACAGCCTGATCCTTGCTGGTCGCAGTCTCAGGATAAAGAGCCGGAGAGCAAGCCAAAAGATGGTTTTTTACTTCTTCTTCAGTCGGAGCGACATAGTTTTTGGGATAACTTTTATTCGGGATCTGACAGGCCATACTCATGATTTTTGCCAACTTCTCAGCTTTCGTAGAAATGGAAGGCGGTGGCGGCGGAGGTGCTGGGTTTTCGCATTTTAAACAGGCCGCAACACTTTCTTCATCCACACAAGTTCCAGATTTTTTCAGCGGCTCTTCTTCCACCGGCAAAGGCTCAACTGGAACATTGGGCTCACTCACCGAAGTTTTTTGATTCAGAGCGGGTCCAGGCTGGAAGTTCATTTTGCTACAAGCCGCAGTCAGCATCAGACAGACAATCAAAAGGGCTGAATTTTTCATAAAGGACCTCCAACCCTCCTCTCTTTTCAAGTTCGAGGCCAACCCGACCAAAGCAGTGTAGAGTAAGATATCTTTGTGAAATCTGATCTCTTTCGAGGATGGGTCCAGTGAACTCGAAACATCGATTTCAACCAAGCTTTTGACAATGAAAAAAAAGCAGACAGTTTATTTGAAAAATTCCAGAGGGAAAATCCGTGATCAGTTCATTTTTCCGAGAGAAAATTGAGCTTTTTCATTCACAATTCAAGACCTGAGTCTGGAAAAACAAAACACTTCAAGTGAAATTTCAAGAAAGCTTGTCAAACTCCTTCTCAGGACCAAAGGCAGACGCTCAACACTAACGCAGCGTCAATTGCTCTCAAGCACGAAGATTTGAGAGTATTTTCTCAATTGAAAAACAATTCCAGGCAAAGGATTCCATTCCATGAAACGTTTTCTGCTCCCCATTCTCTTTCTTTTCCCATCCCTCGTGTTTGCTCAAGCTCTCAAGCTTGCATTGAATTGGAAACCCGAACCCCAGTTTGGCGGATTCTACGCTGCCGCAGATCTTTTTAAAAAACAGGGATTGGATGTGCAGATTCTTGAAGGCGGATCCGGTACTCCGACGATTCAAATGTTGGCTTCGAAACAAGTGGATCTCGCCGTTGTTTCAGGTGATGAAATCATTCTTGCCCATGACCGGGGAGCAACTGATGTCGTGGCTATTTATGCGACTTACCAAACAGCTCCCACCGGGATCATGACCCGAGGAGAAAGAAATCTCAAATCTCTAGAAGAAGTCTTTCAATCCGAAGGAACACTGCTTTGGCAAACCGGACTTCCCTACGCTCAGTATTTGCAAAAAAAATACGGGCCGTTCAAAGTCAAAACAGCCCCCTACCCTGGCGGAATCGGAAATTTTCAAAACGACGTCAAGATTTCACAGCAATGTTTCGTCACATCGGAGCCGCTGCTCGCGCAAAAAGCGGGAGTGAAAGAAAAAACTTTTCTCGTCTCTGATTCTGGATTTAATCCCTATGTCACTGTGCTCGCCGTGCGCTCTTCAGCTCTGAAAGAAAATCCGGAAAAATTTAAAAAGTTGGTTGAAGCTCTTCGCCAAGGTTGGGCCCAGTATTTAAAAGATCCCAAACCCACCAATCAAGCCATGGCAAAAATCAATCGCGCCATGGATATGGAAACTTTTCAAAAATCCGCCGAAGTGCAAAAGTCACTCATTCAAACCAAAAAAGCTCCTCTAGGTTCCATGACAGAGGAGCGCTGGAAAACTTTGGTGGACCAGCTGACAGAGATCAAATTGATCAAAAACAAAATAAAAGCGAGCGATCTTTTTCAAAATCTTTGATAAGCACAGCCCAGCATGATTCGTTTCACGACTTTTTTGGGCATCGATCAAACAGGCGCGACTGATCACAAAGGCCTGCCAAAGCCTTTGCCGGTGGCATTGATTACACGCACGTCCAGTGGCTGGCAGCTGACTTTCTCGCAAAAAGGCAGACGGCTTGAAATGCCATCACTCCATCAAGAATCTTTACTTCGAATTCTGCACGATTTTCCACATCCCGGACGTGACCTTTCGAGAACTGCTTTGATTCTTGATTCCGTCTTTGGGCTCCCGGCCTCGCAGTGGCCCCCTCAGGCTCAGAATCTCTTCACTCTCTTTCAAAGAGCTTCGCAGTTTTCTTACCAAGGAAAGGAGTTCGGCCGGGAGGCAGCTGAAAAATTCTTTGCGCAGTTTTTAAAAAATAAAAAGCCTTCAGGAAAATTGCCACAAAGAATTTGCGAGATCAAAACTGGCGCGAATTCCATCTTCCTCACCAAGCCATTTCAAAGAAACATTGGCTGTGGCACTTACAGAATTTGGAAAGAACTCGGTTCAGCACGTGAAAAATGGTTTCAGATTTGGGGATTTGATGAACCTTTGCCTCATCTTCAAGATGGCCCTTGGATTTTTGAAGCCTACCCGAGCTTTTTTTGGAAAAAAATACTGGGCTTTGCCAAGCGAAATCCTCAAGACTTGCTTCGCTATTTAAAAACAGAGGCCATTCATTTGGATCTGCAGATTGAACCCAGGTCCTTGAATCTGCTTTTAGAGGATCCCGATCTCTGTGACAGTGTCGTGCTGGCCCTTTCTGCCTTGATTTTACAGGAAAAGAATTTTGAAATTTGGCATTTGCCTCAAATTCCGGAGCTTCAAAAAGAGGGCTGGATTTTGGGCCTTTGACACCCTGGTTCAAATAGCGTAGGAAGGGGACTTATGTTGATTAATCTTCTTGAAATCCCAAATGAAGGCAAAACTTTTATCTGCAACCGCAACACCGCGGAGCTCAATGAGACCCTCAAAGACCTCATTGGCAGCAAAAACTATCAAGCCGAATTTACCATTCGCCCCTTGCAAGCTGGCACATTTGAATTGGTGGGGCAGGTGCAGACTCAGCTTCCCGAAGACTGCTCTCGCTGCGGCCTTGATTTTGATCAGCCCATCAATGAAAGCTTTAAAGAGCTCCTGTTGCCCGAGCAAGAAATCCCGCGAAACTCGAAATTCACAAAGGCTAATCATTTTTCGGATATGACCGGCCAGGGTCCTTCCGTTGTTGAGTATCAGGGACATCACTTCAACGCTGGGGACTACCTCCACGAAGTGATTGGCATTTCGGAGCCCCTCACTCCGGCTCCTCCCTGTGATGCCCAAGGGAATTGCAGCCTTTGCAAAAAACCTGTGCAAGGACAGAAATTTGGCTATGAGGATCCAGGATTTGAAAAATCCGAGACCCCATTTGCAGGGCTAAAGAACATCAAGCTCCCGCAATGACGCAAGCTTTCTCTTGCCTTTTTAAGCCCTTTTGATTTAAAAACAGCAGCTTACAAACGAAATTTGAACCGAGGTCAATCATGCCTACACCAAAGAAAAAAACGTCCCGCTCTCGCCGAAACATGCGTCGCAGCCACGATGGTTTGGAAGCTCCTGCAGTCGCCATCGATAAAAAATCAAAAGAGCTGGTTCGCCCTCACCGCGCTTTCAAAGCTGCTGATGGAGCCTACTACTACAAAGGTAAACAAATCAGCGCCGCGAAGAACGCGTAACTGATCTGGTATGCAATACAGAACACGAGTCCGGGGCACTGGTGCTTACCTGCCTCCCAAAATCCTGAGCAATGCGGATTTGGAGAAAATGGTCGATACCAACGATCAATGGATTCGTGAGCGCACAGGGATTGAGCGCAGACACATTGCCCTCCCCGAGCAAACAACCTCGGACCTCGCTTACGAAGCCACTCAACTTGCTCTCAAAGACGCCAACATGGATGTCAAAGACATCGATTGCATTATTGTCGGCACTTGCACAGGTGATTATCAAACACCCAGCACAGCTTGCGTCCTGCAGTCCAAATTGGGTCTCAATGGCATTGCCGCCATGGACGTCAACTGCGCTTGCTCTGGTTTTATTTATATTCTTTCCATCGCTGACGCTTACATTCGCATGGGAATGTATAAAAATATTCTGATTGTCGGGGCCGAAGTCGTCTCGAGATTCGTCAATTACAAAGACCGCGAAACCTGCATCCTTTTTGGCGATGGCGCCGGGGCGTGGATCGTCTCTCAAACTCCAGCAGAAACCAAAGATGTGGTCCTCAGCTCCCATTTGCGGGCCGAAGGTTCTTTGGGTGAGCTTTTTATCAAGCCTTCAGGAATGGCAAAAAGACCCATGAGCCAAGAGGTTTTGGATGAAGGCTCCTACTGGTTTCAAATGAAGGGCCGTGAAATTTTTAAAAATGCAGTTCGAACCATGTCAGCCACTTGTCATCAAGCGCTGGAGTTCAACAAACTCACTTCAGAAGAGATTGATTGGTTGGTCCCGCATCAAGCGAACAACCGGATTTTAGAAGCAGTGGCCAATCATTTCGAATTTCCAAAAGAAAAAGTCGTCTCTATCGTTCACGAAATGGGAAATACATCGGCTGCGACCATCCCAGTGGCCTTTGATTTTGCTCGCAAAGATGGCCGCATCAAACGGGGTCAAACCATTTTGCTGACTGCCTTTGGCGCTGGCCTGACTGCTGGCAGTGCCGTGGTCAAATTCTAAGGAATTCAAAACTATGTTTCATTTTATTTACCCTGGACAAGGAAGCCAACAACCTGGAATGGGCCGTTTTCTCTTTGATAACTTCCCAACTGCCAAACATGTTTTTGAAGAGGCCAGCGAAGCTTTGAAATTGGACTTAAAAAAATTATGTTTCGAAGGGTCTGAAGCGGATTTAGCTCTAACTGAAAACACGCAGCCCTGCCTTCTCACAGTATCGACTGCGACACAAAAAGTTCTCACTGCTCAATTTGGAGTGAAGGCTCAAGCGGCTTCAGGTCACAGCATTGGTGAATACGCAGCACTTGTTTCTGCCGGCTCTCTCCCATTTGCAGAAGCTGTGAAGGCCGTTCGCATTCGTGGACAGGCCATGCAATCGGCAGTTCCCGTGGGTCAAGGTGGAATGGTCGCAGTGATGGGTTTAGAGCCAGATCAGGTTGAAAAACTCTGTGCTTATGCCGTTGAGAAATCCAAGGTAGGACCCTTGAGCCCAGCCAATTTTAATTCACCTGGACAGATTGTGATCAGTGGTTCCGCCAAAACCATCGCCTGGCTCAAAGAAAATTTCAAAGTCGAAGACCTTTTTCCAGAAGCCAAGCGCGTGAAATTGATTCCACTTCAAGTCTCAGCTCCTTTTCACTGCGAAATGATGAAACCAGCAGAAGATCAAATGCGCTCAGTTCTGACCGGGATTTCATTTCAAAATGCTCAATTTCCGATCATTCAGAATTTCACTG
This sequence comes from Pseudobdellovibrionaceae bacterium, assembly GCA_041288045.1. Classification (GTDB taxonomy): domain Bacteria; phylum Bdellovibrionota; class Bdellovibrionia; order Bdellovibrionales; family Bdellovibrionaceae; genus 21-14-0-10-47-8. The sequence goes on from JBGGMM010000168.1 coordinate 23,580, forward strand.
CCAGAACTGAAATTCAGGCTGATTCTCTTCGCGAAAATCTCATTCGCCAGGTTTCAGCCCCTGTTCGCTGGATGCAGAGCATGGCTTTGGCCAAAGAAAAGACTTGGACAACCTGCATCGAAATGGGCACTGGCAAGGTGCTTCAGGGTCTCTTGAAAAAAATTGACCCAGAGAGCTTCAACGTCTTTAATACGAACTCTCTGGAAGATATTGAAAACATAGAAAAATTTGTCAAAAATCCAGCGTGATTTTGGAGATCAGTTAAAGGCGAATATGGGAACAAACACCACTCTTGCTCTTGCAGGCAAAAAAGTTTTTGTGACTGGCGGCAGTCGCGGCATCGGCGCGGCCATCGTTCGCACATTGGCTGAACGCGGAGCTCAGGTGGCTTTCACTTATTCTTCAAGAGTTGATGCGGCCCAAACCCTTCTTTCTGGGCTTCCGGGCTCTGGGCATTTTCATTTGCAACTCAACACAGCCGATCAGGCCTCTGTTGAAGCAGCCATCAGTCAGACCTTAGAAAAATTTGGCGAAATTGATGGTGTCGTCAACAATGCCGGCATCACCAAAGACACTCTTTTGTTACGAATGAAACCAGAAGACTTTGATTCCGTGATCAACACCAATTTGCGTGGCACTTTTCTGGTCACGAAGGGTTTTTTAAAATCCATGATCAAAGCTCGCAAGGGTTCGATTGTGAATATCACCAGTGTCATCGGACAAACAGGAAACGCCGGTCAAGCCAACTATGCCGCCAGCAAAGCCGGAATTGAAGCTTTCAGTCGAAGTGCGGCTCAAGAGGTGGCTTCTCGAGGGGTTCGGGTCAACTGCATCGCCCCTGGGTTTATTGGCACAGAGATGACAGAAGTTTTGACCGATGATCAGAAGAAAGCGATTCTCTCCAAAATTCCAATGGATCGAATTGCTGAGCCTTCTGAAATTGCGACTGTGGTTAGTTTTTTAATCAGTGAAGATTCCAAATACATCACTGGTCACACACTCAGTGTGAACGGTGGACTTTTTATGAATTGAGGTAAAAAAATGGAAATGGACACAAATAAGACAAGTTCCGCAACAGGAGGAAACATGGCCTTGAGCCCAAAAGTGAAAGAAATCATTGTTGAACAATTGGGTGTGGACCCCGAGAAAGTAAAGCCTGAGGCTTCTTTCATCGACGATTTGGGCGCTGACAGCTTGGATATCGTTGAACTGGTCATGGCAATGGAAGAAGAGTTCGATCTTGAAATTCCCGACGAAGACGCTGAAAAGCTTCGCACTGTCGGTGATGTCGCTGGCTACCTTGAGAAAAAAGGTAAAGCGTAGCTTCCTGTGAAAAACTTAAGAGAGCCAAGACCTCAAAAACGTGTTGTGATCACTGGAGTGGGAGCACTCACTCCGCTAGGCGCAACGATGGAAGAGACCTGGAAAAAAGCACTTGCTGGGACCAGCGGGATTGCCAAAATCACCAGATTTCCGACCGAGGGTTTTGATGTGACTTTTGCGGGCGAAGTGAAAGGCTTTCAAGCCGATCAGTATATTCCCAAAAAAGAACAGAAAAAAATGGATCTCTTTATTCAGTATTCTCTGGCTGCAACCAAAATGGCTTTGGATGCAGCCAATTTGCAAATCACCCCGGAAAATGCCGAACATGGCGGAGTCTTTATCGGCTCTGGCATGGGCGGACTTCCAATCATTGAAGAAGAATTCACCAAGCTCACTCAAAAAGGGCCTGGACGTGTCTCTCCTTTCTTCATTCCGGCTGTGATCACCAATTTGGCCTCTGGCCAAGTGAGCATTCAACATGGAATCAAAGGCCCGAACTATTCGATCACTTCGGCCTGTGCCACTGGCGCTCATTCCATCGGCGAAGCTTACAATTACATTCGCGCCGGCACTTGTGATTACATGATTGCCGGGGGTGCCGAGAGCACTGTGTGTTCCATGGCGATTGGTGGCTTTGCTTCGATGCGGGCTCTTTCAACTCGCAATGAGGCTCCTGAAAAAGCCTCACGGCCTTTTGACAAGGACCGAGATGGTTTTGTTCTGGCTGAAGGCGCTGCTATTGTGGTGATGGAAAGTCTTGAACACGCTGAAAAACGAGGAGCCAATATTCTCTGTGAAGTCACCGGTTACGGCGCTTCTTCAGATGCATTTCATATGACCAATCCAGCTCCCAATGGCGAAGGCGGAGCTCGAGCGATGAAAAACGCTCTTTGGGATGCCAATATTCGTCCTGAAGAAATTCAGTATATCAACGCCCATGGCACCAGCACTCCTGTTGGAGATGAATTGGAAACGGCCGGGATTAAATCTGTGTTTGGTGAGCATGCAAAAAAATTGTGGGTTTCATCCACGAAGAGCATGATTGGCCATACTTTGGGTGCTGCCGGCGCAATTGAAAGTGCTTTTTGCATTTACGCGATTCGCGATCAAATGGTTCCGCCGACAATCAACTTGGACAATCCGAGCGAGAATTGTGATTTGGATTATGTTCCCCACAAAGCCCGCGATGGCAAAATTTTGCATGTGTTGAATAATTCTTTTGGCTTTGGTGGCACCAATGCCTCCCTGGTTTTTTCAAAATTATGATGAAGATTTATTTGGCCTCTGATCATGCTGGGGTTGAATTGAAATCACAAATCGTCAAAGAACTTCTGAATTTCAAATGGCTTCCTGATGTGAAACGCGAAGTTCACGACCTTGGGCCGCAATCTTTGGATTCAGTTGATTTTCCGGATTACGCCGATCTGGTGGCTCATAAAATTCATGGCTTTTCTTTAGTTCAAGACAATACCAGTCAGTCTTTGCCGACTGAAGTTGGCATTTTGATTTGTGGCTCTGGTCAGGGTATGGCCATGCGAGCAAATAAATATCCTCACATCCGAGCGGCCCTTTGCTGGTCGCCTGAGGTCGCAAGACTCAGTCGTGAGCACAATGACGCAAATGTTCTTTGCTTGGGATCTCGAGTGACAACTCCAGAAATCAATCTGCAATGTCTTGAAATTTTCCTCACCACTCCTTTTTCTGGCGGACGCCATGCCAGACGGGTTGCCAAAGTCTCTACTCCCGTTTGATAATCGCGCCCATGACAAGCGCAACACATTTAGAAAACCTCAAAAGCCAAGACCCTGATCTTTTCAACATGATCTCTCGAGAGACCGAAAGACAAAAGTTCGGCCTTGAAATGATCGCCTCGGAAAATTACGCCTCACTGGCCGTGATGGAAGCGCAAGGGAGCACTCTCACCAATAAATACGCCGAAGGCTATCCTGGAAAGCGCTACTACGGCGGCTGCGCTTTTGTGGACGAGGTCGAGACTTTGGCTATCGAACGAGCCAAGAAACTTTTTGGCTGCGGCTTTGCCAATGTTCAGCCTCACAGCGGAAGCCAAGCCAATATGGCCGTCTATCTTGCAGCCATGCAGCCAGGAGACGCTGTCCTTGGGATGGATCTTTCGCATGGTGGACATCTCACCCATGGTTCACCGGTGAATTTTTCCGGAATTTTATTTAAAGCGGCTTCTTACAAGTTGGACCCACAAACCGGTCGGCTGAATTACGACACGATTTTGGCGACTGCCAAAGAAGTGAAACCCAAAATGATCATTGCTGGCTATAGCGCTTATCCTCGAGTTTTGGATTTCGTTAAATTTCGCGAAATTGCCAGCGCTGTGGGCGCCACACTTTTGGTGGATATGGCTCACTTTGCAGGGCTTGTGGCCACTGGTGAGCATCCCTCCCCGTTCCCGCATGCGGATCTGGTGACATCGACGACTCATAAAACTTTGCGTGGCCCTCGCGGCGGCTTGACCCTGACGAACAGTGAAGAGTTCGCAAAGAAAATGAATTCAAAAATTTTCCCTGGCATTCAAGGCGGGCCGCTGGAACACATCATCGCTGCCAAAGCCGTGGCTTTTGGCGAGGCTCTGAAGCCTGAGTTCAAAACCTACAGCAAAAATGTGATTCTCAATGCGAAAGCCTTGGCGGAATCGCTTCTCAGTGAAGGATTTGAACTTGTGACTGGCGGAACTGACAATCACTTGATTCTGCTCGACCTCTCCAACCGTGAAGTCACTGGCAAACTGGCAGAGACTGCTTTGGATGAAGCTGGGATCACAGTGAATAAAAACACCGTCCCCAATGAAAAGCGCAGCCCCTTTGTCACCAGCGGAATTCGCATTGGCACTCCAGCCCTGACGACACGCGGGATGGGGACCAAAGAAATGAATCAGATTGGAAAATGGATCGCTCAAGTTCTAAAAGATCCAGAAAACCAGAGCTTGAAAGCCAAAGTTCATCATGAAGTGAAAGAACTCTGTCAGAGCTTTCCAATTTACAAATAAGCCTTTTGTAATTCAGGACCTTGGTCGATTCTCAAGGTCTTTGATCCTGTGCTAGACTTTGAAAATCATGATGAGATTTTTTCTTTCTCTCTTTCTCTTCGCTGTTCTTGCTGGCTGCTCAACCTCCAGCAAACAACCCATTCATGCCGACCAACCGGCTCCACCCTCTTCTGGAAATTCGGAAGAAGATAAAGTCTTAAGCCAGTGGCAAGACGAGCGCAGTCGTGGCTTTTTCGAATGGCCTGTGGATGATGCCCGAATGACCAGAGGCTTTCTTCCCAACCGCAGAAAGCCTCATTTGGGATTGGATCTCGCTGCCCCCAAGGGAACAAAGATTTACGCCGCTCACGAGGGCCAAGTGATCTATGCAGGCCGGGATTTTCGCGGCTTTGGAAAAATGGTTCTCATCGAAGGTGCCGGCGGATGGGCCACGCTTTATGCGCATTTCTCATCCATTCAAGTGAAAGAAGGCCAGAAAGTCAGCCAGGGACAGCAAATTGGCCTGATGGGCCGAACAGGACGCGCCTCAGGAGTCCATTTGCATTTCGAAATTCGCAAAGCCAAAGGCCCCGTGGATCCCCTTTTGTATTTACCAGGCGGCACTCGGCTGGCTTCGCAGAAGAATTAAATTTTTTGAGCAATCCAAAGCCTCGTGAAAATAAAAAAGGCAGCCAAAAGAGCTGCCTTTTTTACTTTTTTAATTCTCAAAGTCTTCTTTAGAAAGAAGCGCTCACGACCAAGCTGTATTCAGATACTTGATCATCTCCGAAATCTTCGTATCCCTCTCTGTTCAAAGCTGTCGTGTACAAAGAGTAGGCCGGGTTGATTTCAACAGGACCTGCAACAATATTAAAACCCACTTCATGAGCAAGAGTGTTCCCCAAGTCAGATCTCAGGTCTCCGTACTGAAAACGAGTTCCCGTGGTTGCCAGATAAGGAAAATAATAAGCATTGAGCTTATCGCCAAAGTTATAAGTCACAGAAGGACCTGTGAGGAAGTAAAGAGCAGAATCGCCACCTGTGGCACCAGCAGCTTCAACTTGGTTGTTTTCATACATGAACAAACGAGCTTGAAGCATGTAGCTGATATTCACCCGTGGGCTCAGATCCCAGTCTGGAGCAATTTGTGATCGCAAAACGCCACGTGAAGTGCTCTCACGAGAAGCTTCTGAAAGTGGAATGTAATATCGATTGTTGAAAACAATTGGGTTGGAACCAAAGAGGCGCACATCAGAAGCGTAATTGGCGTGAATTGTTGGATCCAACAATTGATAAGCATCCTGACCTTCTAAACGATCGCTATCGCCGACGATGGTGTAAGCAAAACGGTGGCGAATTTCTGTCTTCAATTTATCAGTGGCTTTGAAAGTCAGCCCGATTCCGTTATCGCTATCAATTCGAGCTTTTGAATCGTGCTCTCGCAGTTCTTTGGCTGTGGTCCAACTTTGCCAGAGGAGCAAAGCTCCGAAACGGCTCGAAAGGCCAGGCGCTGTTGTAGTCAAAGTGTTGGTTGGAGCTGCCGTATTGGTGGTATTGGTCGATGGCAGCTGTTGCGTGCTTGTTGTCTGTGCAAAAGCAGTTGTTGAGACTGCGAATGCAATTCCTAGCAAAAGATTTTTCATGTGGTCCCCATTCTTTTTGATCCGTCGATCATTTTTAATTGGCTGTTTTGAAACGAGCTTATTGGGCTCATGGTGCCCAAATGGCTTCTCCCCTTATAAACAGTGCTCAAAAGCAAGCTCGGTGCCAGTACTGCTCCCACAAATTCAGGGCCAAATCAACACTCTGAATCTGTTTTGAGACATATTCTCAACTGGCTTGTAGGTTTTATATGTTGTGCGTTATTTTTAACTGAAGCTTAGCTTTTTCGATCACTTGCTGGAGTTTGAACATGCAGCTCTTCAAGTTCGCCACGAACCTCGCGGAAGCGAGCGAGGCGAGAAGGAGCATGGGAAGCCAAGTAGCCAATAAAACTGAATTTGAGGATTTTTGCGAGCAAAAGAATCCAGCCGATTTGCAGCAAAGGAGCTCCTGCCAAGGAGACGAGAATCACCGCGGGCTGCTGAGGGATTGGCGCTAGCGCTGCTAGAAAAAGAAGCCAAACCCCGTGCAGAGAAAAAAAGCTCTGCATCCAATTCCAAAGGTCTGCTTCAAGAAGATTTGAGAAATGATTCTGAACAAAAGAGAGACCAAAGCTTTGTGTGAGCCAGCCCAAAAACCAAGCTCCTAACCAAGAACCCAAAACAGTCCAAAGCGCCAATCGGAGCCATTTTTTGGGGGCTAGAAAAATGCTGGAAACCATCATTCCGAGAATTGGAAAAACACCGACATAATGATCCAACCCTGCACAAACAGACAGAGTGGGGCCATACCACCACCGATCGACAAAGCCTTCGAAATATTCAATCCAACTGTTCAGACGTTTCATGCTCGTTGCTTACGAGCTTTATAGGCCTCTATGAAAATAGGAAGGATTGACACACCTATGACAGCAAAAATCACAATGTGAAAATGCTTTTTAACAGCTGGCAGATTGCCGAAAAAATATCCGGCCCAAAGAAAGGAATTGATCCACAAAAGAGCTCCTAAAAAACTCATCCCCATATATTTGGGATAGGACATTCGGCCAACGCCAGCGACAAAAGGAACAAAAGTTCGAACAATTGGCATGAAACGACCCAGGATGATCGCTCGCGTTCCGTATTTTTGATAAAACAAAGTCGCTTTTTCGAGATGCTTTTTGTTGAAAAATTTTGAATCTTCTCGAGAAAAAACTTTTGGGCCCATCCATTTGCCAACCACATAGTTGACATTGTCTCCAGTCAAAGCCGCAATCATCAGAAGCGGAGCCATCAAACCAATGCTCAGCCCACTCCCCTCGAGCGCAGTCAAGGCGCCCACTGCAAAGAGAAGCGAATCTCCTGGCAAAAAGGGAGTCACCACAAGCCCCGTCTCTGCAAAAATGATCAAAAACAAAGTCAGATAAAGCCAAGGCCCCATCCACTGCGACCAGGCAACCAAAGTCTCATTGAGATTTAAAATGAGATGCAGGATCTCGCCGAAAAACTGAACAATTAAATTGATGATTTCCATAAGTTTCAATGTTGCCAATGAATTT
>JBGGMM010000169.1:0-5693 GCA_041288045.1 Pseudobdellovibrionaceae bacterium
GGCGATGTAATCCTTCAGCGCTCCGTTTTCTTGGCGGAGTACGTGGATCTGGGTCATCGCTTGTTGCAAGTGACTGTAGTAGTCTTGGCATTCGATTGTTTTTTTATCCAAAGCCAATTTCAGTTCGATCATTTTCTTTTCGGCGACTTCGGAAAGTTTTTTCATCATTTCGTGCTGCTGGCCAGTGTGGGCGTCGTACTCTTTGATTGCTTCAGAAGATTTCAGAAGCTCATCGTCTTTCTTGGCCACATCGTCACGCAGGGCTTGGATGGCGAGTTTTTTGTCTTCCAGGTTTGAAACGTGATCCTGGATTTCAGTCTGCAGGCTTCGCTTTTCGTTTTGCCAAGCTTGGTTTTCCAATTGGAATTTTTCTTTGGCTTTGGCGAGCTCCAAGCGAGTCTCATTGCACAGAGCTTGTGACAGATCCAGTTCGTGCGACAGAGTTTTCACTTTGTCCTGAAGAAACACATTGTGCTTTTTTTCTTCGCTCAGTTGCTGAGAAGCTTTCGATCGGATCTCTTCGATTTCAAATTGCAAGCGCAAGTTGAGCTCGAGAGATTTTGCCAGATCGGTGCTGAGCTTAGAATTGTTCATTCGCTCTTGTTCGAGCTGATCTGACAAGCGCTTCACTTCGCGATTGAGATCGTTGTTTGAAAAATTCAAAGTGTCTAGAGAGTTGATTTTGTCATGAATTTCTTGTTGAGTCGCTTTGAGTTCTTCTTGCGACCTGCGCAGATGAGTTTGCATTTTCTCGAGCCTTTCTGAAAAATTTTCTGTTCTCGCAATGAGATGCGAATCGTGGAGGTGAGCTTGTTTCTTCAGGCTGAGCTCTTGCAGCTTTCCAGAGATCTCATCAAAAAGTTTTTCGTGTTCAGGCAGATTGCCTTCGATTTCTGACATGTGCGCACCGTCCTTGGGTCGTGTAACTCAGAATGTTATCTTGGTCTTAAGCCTTTGGTCACGAAAGATTTGTGTTTCTTATCTCCGGGCCTTAGTCTAGAAGACTATGCCCGAAATTGCCGCCATCAGTTTGGTCGGAGCCATTGTCACTTTTATCGCAGTTAATTGGAATCTGTACCGAGTTCACCAAAGTTTCAAACAGTCTAACTATGAAATTCTGAATCATAATCTTTCCCAAGTGGGAAAGTACTGGTCCCTTGAACAAGGTCGAGTCCTGGAAATGAAACCCGAGGAAAACTTCGAGAGCATGCGAATGAAGGATTATCAAAAATCCACTCGCTCGGCATTTGTGTTTGGGACTTTGATGATTTTTTTGAGTTGGCTTGGGTTTTTGATTTTCGCAATTTATTTTCTTTCGACAAACAAATGGGTGAAATCGCGTCTGGAACAGAGGATTTTTTCTTCAGATCTCGTCAAAAATAAAAATCTCAGTCAAAATCAGATTCAAAATCTTTTGCAAGAATTGGAAAGTTTGACTGGATGAAGACGGACAAAGACAAGCCTTGGACTTGGGTGAAATATCGAGACGGCCTTTGCAAGGGCTGCTATGGCAGCTGCTGCACGATGCCTGTAGAAATCAAAGCTGAAGATCTGGTGCGCTTAGAGCTAGCGAGTGAGGATGAGCTTTCCGCAAGTCCGAAAAAAGTCGCCAAGCGCCTGATCAAAGAGGGCATTCTTGCCAGTTACCGCGAAAGCACTGGAAATTTCATGCTGACACAAAAATCCAACGACGATTGCTACTATCTGGATTTGCACACCCGCCTTTGCAAGGTCTATGACAAGCGCCCGGGAGTTTGCAGAAAATTCCCTGAAATCGGTCCAAAACCCGGGTTTTGCCCAGCTCGAAAACACTCTTAAGCCGGAGCATTTGCCTTTTTCCGAGGGCTTGGATACATCCCTCGGTCATGAGCTTTCGCACTTATACTTTCAGATTGAAACCAAATCAGGATTTGAAATCCGAACTTTTTCGCTTGGCGAAAGAAAAAGATCTAAAGGCAGCGGCCATTCTGAGCGCAGTTGGAAGCCTCAAGAAACTTTCTTTGCGACTGGCCGATGGAAAAACCACCACCACTTTCGAAGGCCCTCATGAAATTGTCTCAATGACTGGAACATTGGCGATGGATGCCATGCATGTTCACCTCTCGGCGTCAGATTCTCAAGGCCGAACCTGGGGAGGACATTTGGTCGAGGGAAATCCCATTTATACCACCTGCGAATTGGTGCTGATTGAGCAGACGGAAGTTGAGTTCGCCCGCGAAAAAGATCCCACTTACGGATACTTGGAACTTGTGGTAAGACCCCGTTCATAAAAAGGGGAAGAGCATGAAAGCCGTTTCCGATATTTTCAATCCCGAATGGTGGGTCGAAGTTCCTGGATTCAATTTCAAAGACATCACTTATCACAGAGCCCGCCACCAGGGGACTGTGCGAGTCGCTTTCAATCGCCCGGAGGTCCGCAATGCTTTTCGCCCACAAACCGTGGATGAACTCTACACAGCTTTGGATCACGCTCGCACAACTGCCGATGTGGGAGTGGTGTTGATCACGGGCAATGGACCTTCAGCAAAAGACGGTGGCTGGGCCTTTTGCTCAGGCGGTGATCAGAGAATTCGCGGCAAAGACGGATATAAATACGAAGAAGCTGACGGAGCTGGAAATTCAAAAATGGATCAGGCCAGACTGGGCCGATTGCATATTCTCGAAGTTCAGCGTTTGATTCGCTTTATGCCCAAAATCGTCGTGGCCGTCGTTCCTGGCTGGGCAGTTGGTGGTGGTCATTCATTGCATGTGGTTTGCGATCTCACTTTGGCCAGCGCTGAGCATGCGATTTTCAAACAGACGGATCCAGATGTGGCCAGTTTTGACAGCGGCTATGGCTCAGCCTATTTGGCTCGAATGGTAGGACAAAAAAGAGCTCGTGAAATTTTCTTTTTAGGACGCAATTATTCGGCTCAAGAAGCTTTTGATATGGGCATGGTCAACGCGGTTGTGCCCCACAAAGATCTTGAGAAAGTCGCTCTGGAATGGGCGCAGGAAATGAATTCGAAATCACCAACGGCTATGCGCATGTTGAAGTATGGATTCAATCTCTGTGATGACGGGTTAGTTGGTCAGCAGCTTTTTGCCGGAGAAGCCACACGATTGGCTTATGGAACAGAAGAAGCTCGCGAGGGACGAGACTCTTTCGTTGAGAAAAGAGACCGAGATTTTTCTAAATTTCCTTGGCACTACTGAGAAGCTTCTTTTCTGTCTTGGCTCCCAACTCTTTGAGCATTTCCACTTGTCGGATCAAATTGCCTGAGCCCTCACTGAGTTTATTCATGACTTGAGAGTGGGCTTTTTGTGCAGTTCCAAGCTTGCCACCAAGGTCTTCGAGATCAGAGACAAGAGCAGCAAATTTATCGTAGAGTGCGCCGCCTCGCTTGGCGATTTCCATGGCGTTTCTTTCTTGGCGTTCTTGCTTCCAGATTGTTGAAACCGTTTTCAAAGTTGTCAGCAATGTGGTTGGTGAAACAAGCGCAATGTTCCGCTCCCAGGCATAGTGCAAAAGATCCGGCTTTTGCTTGAAAGCTAGAGCAAAGGCTGGCTCCAGAGGCATAAACAAAATCACAAAGTCTGGAGAGATCAGCTTATCAGCCGTGTGATATCTTTTTTCAGAAAGACCATCGATGTGTCGTTTCAGAGAGTCGACATGGGATTTTGCATGCAGATCTCTCTGCTCCATTAATTCAGAGGATAGATAGGAGTCGTAATCTTTCAAAGAAACCTTGGAATCCACAATGATATGTTTGCCATCTGGCAGATTGACGATGACATCCGGTCTGATGTCTTTCCCATCCTCATTGCGAAGACCCATCTCGATCCCTTGGATGATGTACTCTTCCCCTTTGCGCAGGCCCGATCTTTCCAGAATGCTTTCCAAAATCATCTCACCCCAGTTGCCCATGATTTTATTATCGCCTTTCAAAGCACGGGTCAGATTTTGGGCTTCAGAGGACATTCGAATATTCAAATCCATCAACTTGGTGAGCTCGCCACGCAGACTTCCGCGCTCGGACCGTTCAGTTGAGTAAGTCTCTTCGACTTTTTTCTCGAAATCTTTTAAGCGCTCTTTGAAGGGATCCAGAAGAGTGGCCAGATTTTTCATGTTCTGATCGGCAAAACGAGTGGATTTGTCTTCGAAAATTTTTGATGCCAGATTTTCAAATTTTTCAGTCATCTGAAGGCTGAGCGCTTGAAAATCTTTTTTCTGAGCCTCGAGACCGGCGATCTGCAGTTGAGCATTGTGCAGCTCTTGCTGATGTTTCAGCGTTTCTTCAGAAGCCGTGAAAAGCTTTGAGCGAAAGTAAACATAGGTTAGGCTTGCCGCCAAAACCGCTCCAATCAAGGCTCCGAGAGCTAGGGAAATCATTTGCATCCCGAAATCTTAGCACTGCGCATTGCGAAATTCAAAGCTCAGAATTTAAATCGGCGACAAAGTTTTCACTCCGGCTGTAAAGTTTCTGGAATGAAAAATTGGGGTTCTTGGATTTTAGCAGCTCGGCCCAAGACATTGACAGCGGCCTTATTGCCAATTTTAGTGGCCAGTGCTTTGGCGCAAATTTTTGCCGGTGGTTTTCTTTGGTGGGTGAGTCTACTCACTTTGCTCGCTTCTTTGTTCATTCAAGTGGGCACAAATTTGGTGAACGATGCCGTTGATTTTAAAAAAGGCGCTGACACCGAAAAAAGATTGGGCCCAACGCGTGTGACTCAAGCAGGAATTTTTGAAGCCAAACAAGTGATGGCTGCCGGGTTCTTTTGTTTTTTTCTCGCACTTCTTTGCGGCATTCCTTTGGTGATCCGAGGCGGATGGCCCATCTGTATCGTCGGTTTGATTTCAATTTTAATGGGCTATGCCTATACTGCCGGGCCTTTCCCTTTGGCCTATAGGGGGCTTGGCGATCTTTTTGTGATTTTATTTTTTGGTTTGATTGCGGTTGGTGGTGCCTATTATTTGCAGACGGGTCATTGGGACCTAAAAGCCGGGATTGCCGGCCTACAAGTTGGTTTTCATTGCACGGTTTTGATTGCCATCAACAATTTGCGGGATATGACCGGTGATCGGTTGGTTCAGAAAAAAACTTTGCCTGTGAGGTTTGGGGCTGGTTTTGCCCGCTGGGAAATCGCCTTTCTTTGCTTTGCCCCTTTTTTTCTAGGTCTCTATTGGAGCTCGCAAGGTTCTCTTTGGGCCTTCCTTTTGCCCTGTTTGATCAGTCCTTTGGCTTTTCGAATCACGAAACTGGTCTTTGAGACCGAACCCAGTCCAGTTTATAATCGGTTCTTAGGACAAGCAGCAGGATTGCACCTTATTTTTGGAGTGCTGCTTTCCGTGGGATTTTTCTTATGATTAAATTTTGGACCCATCGCTATGAATTGACGCCTTGGCAGACAATTGGTGCAGTTGCTGAGGCCCGAGTTCGTCAGGGAGCTTTGCTCAAAGTCCAATGGCCTTCGGACCAGATTGGCTATGCTGATATTTTCCCATGGCCCGAATACGGCGATGCACCCATCGAACAGCAGATTGAAGCCTTGGCAAAGGGTAAAATCAGTGGATTGGTTGAGCAGGCGATCTGGCTTGCTAAAAAAGATGCCAAGCTTCGAAGCCAGAATAAAAATGCTTTTACTGGAGCAGCTAAAATCAAAAATCATTTTTTGATTACGGATTATACTCGCTTTTCCGATGTCAACATGCG
>JBGGMM010000170.1:0-22254 GCA_041288045.1 Pseudobdellovibrionaceae bacterium
TTTATTTCGAAAAATCCATCCCTTCGTGGAAGATGATATTGTAATTCGATCTGATCAAAATCCCCACTATCCAGCCGACGTGGCGAAGTTTTTCCCTGGATCTCTTCACTTAACATGCAAAGGAAAAAGAGGAGCCATGACTGGACAAGGAGAATTAAAGAAAGTTCGGCATGATCCGATTTTTAGTTTAAACCACACTTGTGCAAAACTTAGAGCCGATATCAATCGATTGGTGCGACGAACTTGGTGTACTACAAAGAAAATAGATCGCCTCACTGCTCACCTTCACATCTACTCTCAATATCACAACCAAAACTTGGCTTAAAGGTAACACTCGCAGGGATTAAGGTCTCTTTTGAGAGTCAGAAGTTTCAATCGTTATGAACAGCAAGGTGGGCCAGTTTAGAAATTTTAAGTCAGCACTTGGCGAATGCGCGAGAGCAGCAGGGGTTCAACGACCTTCTGCTCGCTCAATCTCTGCAGAAGCTCAACCACTCTCAGACGAAGATTTCCTGGTGTGGTGTAGAATTCGACAAATAATTGATCGATTTCATCAGCGACTCGCAAAATTTGTGAGAGCTCGTTGATTGTAAATCCTCGAAGACCGGATGGATAACCGGATCCATTGAATTCTTCATGATGCTGAAGAATGATGGTTTTCGCCAAATCACTGATCTGAATCTTTTTTTCCTCGAGAATTTCCAAGGCCTGCAAAGGATGCTTATAAACCCAGTCCCTTTCAAAAATGCTCAAGCGCAAAACTTGATGGGCATTGGGAATGATTTTTGGCGGAAGCTTCGAGAGTCCAATGTCATGAAGAAGAGCTGCCATCGCCATATCGGTCAGAATTTTTTCCCGAGAATAGCCAATTCCAAAAGTGATCAGCACCGCAAGACTTGCCACATTCACTGGATGCTTTTGAAAATCACTACCTCTTTCCGCCAACTGCGACAGACGACGGAATAATTTCTTTGACCCATAAGTGGTGTTTTCAAGCGTGCTTTCGATGATCGTTCCAGTGATGTCATTGAGATTTCCCATCAAAGCTGCGGCGATCGCTGGATCTGTCTGATTCAAAGTGGATGAGAGAATGGATTTGGCAGCAGTGGCCATGAGCCTGCGGTTTTCATCCGAATCCTGAGTGCCCACCAATGATTTGATCCGAAGAGCGACGTATTTGACAAATTCGGTGTAATCTTTTTTCTCAATAAAGAAATTGCTGAGGTTTCCCTCGGTAAGCTTTTCCAGCTTGTGGCTTTCGATTGAGCTTCCGGCTCGGCGGAAAAGAATATACTTCTCATTCAACGGCAGATTGACATAAAGATCGAAATTGATCTTCGTCTCCGCTTCGATATCCAGGCTTTGAATGGGAAGAAAATCCTTAAATGCTTCTGACATCCTTACTCTTTCTCATGCACTTCGGAACTTCTGGTTCCTTTGTGGAGTTCGTGGTTGGCAAGATCCGCGGTGGATTGGGCAGGATCCCGGACTTCCGTGAATGGCAGCTTCGGAGTGTTGTCCTGGTTCAGAATTTTTTGTGTTGGTATAACGACTTTAGATGATGGCAGAGACTCGCCTGTTGTCAACCCTAAAGCCTTTTGTCTGGCCGCCCAGAGTTTTGTGTATCTCTCAGCAAATTGATTTTGCTCCTGACTGAATTTGGGATCTTCAATCAGAATCTCCATCCCCTCTTTCATATCTTCGGGCCGTGAAAGTTTATTGGCGGATAGCAATTTTGTAAATTGGGTTCCATTGCCATAATAAACTTGGGCAATGAACCAGGCAGTTTCATCTTCAAGCACAACATGCTTGACCACTTTGGCCTGGGTCGAGAGCGCCCAAACAGAGACAATCACTGCAATCAGTCCGAATTTGCCCGACATCATTTGAGAACCCCTTCCCACTATTGTCTCTGATCGGTTCTTAAAGGAAAACCCCAAGTTCCAAAATGAGAATAACCGTCTAGAACTTCGTCGGAATCATTGACCAAAGTCGTGAAATCCCTGAAAATCACGACTCATATGCAGGATTTTTATCTGATTCGCCATGGAGAGACCGACTGGAACGTCAAGCTCGGACTCTTACAGGGACACACGGACATTCCATTGAACGAGAGAGGGATTCTCCAATCCAAAGCTCTTCACAAAATCACATCTGAACTGAAATTTAATAAAATTATCAGCAGCGATTTAATCAGAGCTCGAACAACTGCTGAAAATATGACGAACTTTCAGACAGAGATCGAAATTACAAGCGATTTACGTGAAGTGCATTTAGGCATCGGCGAAGGCCTCAGCTGGGCTCAGGTCGAAGAAAAATTAGGAGCCGATTTCAGAGCCAAATGGGGTGCCACTGCTCAGCCGGACATGAACCTTCGTTTTCCCGGTGGAGAATCCAGAGGCGAAGTCCTACAACGAATTCAAAATTGCCTGTTCAAATTTCTTCGTCGGCATCCGGGTGAAACCCTGGCTTTTGTCTCACATGGGTATGTGATTCGCTGTCTGGTTTTTCACTTGGAAACCATGAGCCAAGATTTTTTTGTTCCCAATTGCGCCGTTGTGCCTTTTGCTTTTGACGGAGAAAAACTCCTTTATAAGGGTCCCGATGCAACCGAAGACCTTTTACAGCCGCGACTCTAGTTTTCGCAAAAGACCCTCAACAGTGGGATCCACTGTCAGTAAATCCAGATTTTTCGGATCAATAAAACCCTCGCGAATCATCACTTCGGTCTGCTGCAAAAGAGGATCAAAAAATCCTTCGAAATTCAAAATGCCAATCGGCTTTCGGTGAATCCCGATTTGTGCCCAAGTGAGAATTTCAAAATACTCATCCAAAGTTCCCCAGCCCCCGGGCAGGGCGATGAAGCCATCCGAGAGCTGCTCCATCAAAGCTTTTCTCTCGTGCATAGAAGCTACAACCCGAAGGTCGGTGATCTGAGTGTCAGCGACCTCCTTGCCAAAAAGGCCCCCAGGAATCACACCGATCACGTCTCCCCCATTTTGCATCACAGTTTGTGAGATGACTCCCATCAACCCCACTCGGCCGCCACCGTAAACCAAATCCCAATTTCGTTTGACGAGCGCTTGCCCTAGAGAGATGGCGAGCTCCTGGTATTTTGCATGCACCCCCAAGCGCGACCCACAATAGACGCAAATTTTTTTTCGCTTTACAGCCACTGCCGCCTCCATTAACTTTGCTCGCATGAATTTAAAAAACTTGATCCGTGATATCGCCGATTTCCCAAAAAAGGGCATTCTTTTTCGTGACCTTTCCCCTTTGTTTCGCCATCCCGAATCTCTGGCCCAGGTGGTGCAAGAATTTTCTCGAGCTTTTGACTCTGAGCGCGTCGATGCTTTTGTCGGAATTGAAGCTCGCGGCTTTATACTCGCCTCTCTGCTCGCAGGACATTACAAAAAGGGATTCATCCCGCTTCGCAAAGCTGGAAAGCTCCCGCCACCTGTGATCTCACGCAACTACAAATTAGAGTACGGAACTGCCACTTTGGAAATGTCCCCAGGCTCAGGGCGAGTCATGATCCTCGATGATGTGTTGGCCACTGGCGGAACTCTGCAAGCAGCCATTGATATCTGTGAAAATGCGGGATTTGCAGTCGAACAGGTCGGAGTTCTCGTCAACCTGTCATTTTTAAATCAAATGACTTTCCGAGGTGAAAAGATTTTTTCTCTCGTTGAATATGAGGATCCAAAGTGCAGCATTTAAATCCTCAGGATGTCCAGATCATTGTCGCTCTGCCAATGGAGACTCAAGGGCTCTTCTCTGCTCTGAACATTCCTGTGAATTACTGTGGGATTGGAAAAATCAATGCCACATTCAAAACCGCAGAAGTGATTTTGAAAACCGGCTGCCGCCATATTCTGAATCTCGGGACTGCTGGCAGTCATCGCTTTCCCACTCACAGCACTGTTGAATGTCAGTCCTTTATCCAAAGAGATATGGATCTTTCTCCATTGGGGTTTCCCTTAGGTGAAACTCCGATGGATGAAATTCAAGGTCGAATCGAAGTACCGACTTTCTTTTCCAATTTGCCAAAGGCCGTTTGTGGCACAGGAGATCGTTTTGAGGTGGGTCCTCCACAATTGGATTGTGATGTGGTCGAAATGGAAGCTTATGCCATTGCCAAAGTCTGCCGGAAGTTGGGAGTGGGTTTGACTTCAGTGAAATACATCACTGACGGTTCCGATGATCAGGCCCATCAAGACTGGTTTGAAAATTTAAAACCAGCTTCCAAAAAACTGTTTGCGATCTATGAGGAATTTTTTCGCGTTTAGATTTTGTTAAGACCCCCTTCAGGTCCTTAAAAACTTTGTTAGACACTTCGTTTTAAGGCGATTTTTCAGAATTTATATCATAGATGGTCCCAGGACCTTCATTTCTTGATACAATTATCCGAAGGACAGGTGGAGTTAGAATCATGTCTCAAATCAATTGGCCTGAAGTGAACATCCTAGTGGCGGAAGACGAAGAAGATCTCCGAGAGATTTTAGTCAATGTTTTTGAATGTGAAGGCAGCAAAGTCCATTCGGCCAAAGACGGTGTTGAAGCTGTTGAAATCATGAAAAAGCACCCCATTGATGTGGTGATCTCAGACATTCGAATGCCAAAATGTGATGGCATTCAGCTGCTTGAAAAAATCCGCGCTAAAAATCCCGATGTCCCGATTGTGTTTCTGGCCACTGGATTTTCTGATATCAATGAAAAACAAGCCAAAGAAAAAGGCGCAGCCAGCCTGATCTACAAACCCTACACCATTCAGGATCTCTTTGCTGTGCTCGAGGAGAATCTTTCTCACAACGAAAAATTCATTCGGGTTTCTTAAAAGAGTTGGCGTCAAAGAGGCGCTCAATTTTTTTCCATTTCCAGCTTTCTCTGGCATCAATGGCAAGGACTTCATCTGCCCGAGAAGGCATTGGCAATCGCACTTGCACAGCTCGCAAACACAGACCTGAGATTTCGAGCTTTTCACGAAAAAACTGGTTGTGCTTGGAATCTCCATGGGTGCTATCACCCACCACAGGGTGAGAAATGCGGTTCATATGCCGACGAATTTGATGGAAGCGCCCGGTTTGCGGAGAGACCTCAAGCCAAGAGTATCGGGCCTTCAGATTGCGATTGCCCACCACTTCATCCAATTCCATCCTTCGCAAAGTGCGAAAAAGAGTTTTGGCTGGCACCAACTCCCCAGTTGAATCCAATTCCAGCTCAAGTGAAATTTCGCCTTCATCCGGCACAAACCCACGAACCACAGCCCAATAGGTTTTCTCAATTCCCCGGCTCTGAAAAAGCTTTCCGTAAAAGCTGGCGACTTCTGAATTCAAAGCAAACAGCAAAACCCCACTGGTGGCCGCATCCAGACGGTGCAGTGGATAGATTTTCTGACCAATTTGATCCCGCAGCTGATGTAGGACAATTTTATGCCTTGGCACTTTTTCAGGTTTTGATTCTGGAGGATGCACATGAAAACCCGAAGGCTTATCAATGGCAATGATGTGGTCGTCTTGATAGAGAATAGAAAATTGATTCAAGCTGGATTTAATTAACCCGGTTTTGATTGATGGTCAATCGAGCTTCCACTTGCGATCCTTTGACCGGCATATTTGTCGGAGTCAAAGTCATTCGGCTCTGAACCTGCGACCCCGCCGCAGACACGGCTCCTGGTGAAAGCTTGATCGCTTTGGAAGTGTCGACTTCGCCTTGAAATTCTTCAATGGGCCGCTTGGCTTCACTGACGAAATCCTCAATCTGCTTTCCGCAGGCTGAAAGGGCGACTAGAAAAAAGATCAAGAGCAGACTCTTTCTCATAAGGATCTTATCGGCATTTCGTCTTGTTTTCTGAAGAGCCTCGTCTCAAGCTGAGACAGTCTTAATAGTGCCATCTCACGTTGGAGTAAGCTTCGCCGAAGCCCTCACGATATGGGAGTCCCTGTGGTGAGCTGGCTGCTGAACCCGCCTCAAAGAGATGCAAGCGGTAACCAACCCCCATCGACCAATCCCGGCGCAAGTAATAGTTGAGGTATCCGGCGATTTCGTATTTCTTGCTCTGATCAAAACCAGTTCCACCGAGCACTTCTCCACCCGTATCCCAACGATGCAAGAATGGGAAGGAGAGAGAAAAGCCGGCTTTCAAAAGATCATATTGGGATGCGAAAGAGGACCCGCCCGAAGGATTTCGATACAGCTCGTACCCGAGGATGGCTGAAATTTGTGACTCTTTCAGTTTTGACAGAAGATTCCAACCCATCATCCAACGGTAGTGGTAGCGCATTTCAGCCTGTAAAGGTGAAGCCTGATCGCTGGCACTATTGAGACCGATCGTTTTGGTTTTTAAGGACCCTTCGGCTCCATGCGATCCAAACCACTGCTGCACTCGAAGACCCATGAGAAGAGCCACGGGTTGCTCTTGTCGGCCGATTTGCTCACTGGAATACATGGTGAAACCGGAACTTTCCAAAGTCACTTTCGAACTTGGATAATTTCTATTGAGATAAATCAGATCTTTATTTTCGATTTTGGTCGTCAAAGTATTTTCAGGAGTTGAAGCCAGCTTTCGCTTCTCTTCTTCTTTCTTCGCCATCACTGGTTTCGGCACAACTTTGATATCCAGGGGAGCTGCTGTCTCACTTTTTCGACCGTACTTATCCACTGCCACCACTTTGGCCTGATAATGCCCCAGCTTGCCACCATCCCAGGCCCAATGGGGGGATTTGACTTTGCGTCTTTGAATGACTTCACCTTTTGAATTGCGAAGCTCGATTTCATAGGCCTTGGCATTTGAAGAAGCGTCCCAAGAGACTTTCAGGCCTTCGTTTTCATAAACTTCAAACTGATCTTTTGCCAAAAGCGGAGGCAATGCCTTTTCAGGTTTGATCACAGAGAGCTTCATCACTGGGCTTTCACCAGTCACCTGCATGCTCTCATTCACACCACGTGCTTTGATGTAAACCATTCCCACTTGATTGAAATACCAGGAAAGATTTCTTTCAGAGCTCCACTGCACAACAGTTTCTTGCGGTTTGAATTCTGGGCTTCTCGACATTTCGACGACAAAATGCTTCAGTCCAGGATCCGCGGCAATCGTCGCTTCAGCATAGACCTTTTCGTCAAACATCAAAAGTTCGGTTTTTTTAATTTCAATTCGCGGCGAAGGAATTTTTAAAGGTTCGCTTTTGACGAAAAACCCTTTTGTTTTCGTCCAGTTTTTTCGCTCCAAAGAAATTCTCCAGTAATTTCGTCCCAAAAACACATTGGCCATGGTCTCTTGACCATCTCCTGCGGACTCAAAAGTCTGAACCCAGCGATCAAATTGTGGCGAATTCGAAACTTGGCCAAAGACGGTTTTGATGTTTCCATCTTGTCGCCATTGTAAATTGACTGGAACGTTGATTTCCTGTCTTCGCTCTGCCCGCTTGATGATTCCTTCAGGCAAGCGCTCATAGAAATCCAAAAATTCGTCGGTGCGGAAAATCGTATTTGGCATTTCCATCGCATCCAATTGTGGTTTGATGTTTTTTCCAGCGTCCGCTGGCTGTCTCAGGATTTCATCTTTCTTCAACGCAATGGCCTGACCTTGATCCTTTTTGATCGTCGCTTGACCTTTCAAAAGACGGATCTGCGGCTTGGAATTGCCACCCAGAATGATTTGGACTTCGGAGCCTTTCCCGCTGATCTCAGTGACTTTGTTATCTAGAATCACTTTCATCGTGCCATCAACTGCCAATTTGAAATTTCCCAAGCGCAAGTTTGGAACTCGGATTCCCTGCATGTCTTCAAAATTGACAAGCGTGTTGGATCCCAAATCCACATGCCCGCCTTTTTCCA
Organism: Pseudobdellovibrionaceae bacterium; assembly: GCA_041288045.1. Classification (GTDB taxonomy): domain Bacteria; phylum Bdellovibrionota; class Bdellovibrionia; order Bdellovibrionales; family Bdellovibrionaceae; genus 21-14-0-10-47-8. The sequence continues at coordinate 7,837 of JBGGMM010000170.1, forward strand.
GCTCGACGCGTGAAAAAGAATTGGCTCCTGTGAAAACGCTGTCACCGACTCGAATTTTTTGTTTTTGCCGGGCTTTGTTCCAAGAAAAGCCCTCATTGGATTTGTGACGAGTGTCGTTTTGAAAATCAGTGATTTGACCGACGACAGGGCGATTGCCGCCATCTTCATCTAGATCCAGAAAACCCATGAGAGTTTCATCCACCAAGAGGTAGTAAAGACAAATCAAAACCACGACCAGCGCCAGCGCCAGCAGATTTCGGTCCGTTTTTGTGAATGAAAATTTGAACTTCCTGTTCATACCTTCCAACGATTGTGAATCATTCCTATGGCTTACAATCGGCTCCCTGTGCGGATCAGAAGAGTCGAGCTTCAGAAATCAGGACCTAAATGGAGGACTCTTTAGGGCCTGAGGATCGGTGCGTCTGCGGGGTGAATTTAGACCTTGGGCAAGCTTTTCCTTTTTTTTCTGCCCAGACTTCGCTAATTTGAAAGAGAAGGTGGTTTGAGATGAGTCCAGAAATGCCAGAATACGTCCAGATCCTGATGGAAGAGTTCGAAAAATCCAAATCCACCAACAAACGATACTCGGTGCGAGCTTTCGCCAAAAGACTGGGGATCCACCCAGCGACTTTGTCGTCAATCCTCAAAGGCCATCGCAAAGTCCCGCGAAAGCAGGCTTTGGAAATCACAGAAAAACTCAAGCTCTCCCCGAGCCGCCGAAATCGCTTCTTACGAAGCCTGCAAAAACGCGAAGATCTGCGCGAATCCCTCAGCGAACAAGTCGACTATGAGTCCTCGCATCAGCAGTTCATCGCATTGGCCGGCTCTCCGCTCGAGTGGGAGTACTCGGCCGTGCTTTCGCTCTTAGAAATTGAAAAAAACTGGACCGCCGAAAGCATCGCAAAGAAACTCAAGCTCAATCCAACAAAATGCCAAGAAATTCTCGCTTCTCTCGTCGATTCGCATTGGCTTGTCCACGAGGAAAATCGCTATTTGTTATCTGAAAAACCAGGAAATCCCATCAATGGATCAGTTCCATCTCGCAATGAAATCCAAATTTACGAACGCGATCTGCAATTGGCCTTAGCTCAATTGAAAAACCCATCCACTCGCCACAAAAATTATTCTTTCCAAAGCATGGCCATCAATAAAAAGCGACTGCCAGAGGCCCAAAAACTCATCCAAAATTTCCACCGCGAACTGAACGACCTCCTGCAGGATGGAGATCCGACAGACGTCTTTCACCTGGCCATTCAGTTTTTTCCTCTGACTTCGGAAGATTAGACCATCATCCAGGCCACCTTCCTCAAACTCGCAACAGAGGCTGAAGTTGCAACTCAATTCTGCCGATAAATGATCGCATGTTGAAATGGATAAAATCGACAGTTTTATTTTTATTTTTCGTTTGGGCCTCTCCCCATTTGAAAGCTGAATTCGCGGTTGAAGGGGAAAAAGTCGCTCCACCCGCTGACAGACGAAAGAAATACACAAACCAATACGAATGTTCAAAGAAAACCGGCCAACCTTCGACTGCAAGTCTGCTTTTGGTGAATGAAGACTATTTGCTCCAAGGGATTACAAAAAACCAAAAAGGAAAACCTCTCGAAGTCTTTGGGGTGCTAACGAATAAAGAAAAATTAATGGATATTGAAAGGAAGGATCAACTAATCGCTGAAGATCCTTTCATTTGGGATGACAACCTCATACCATTTTGCTCCAAGGTAAAGATTGTTGAAAAGGGTTCAGACGGTCTTATTCCATTTCCTGAATCCCCAGACGAAACAGTTGTCAATGTGTTTGACCGTGGATGGGGTTGGGGTGGTCGTTGTCGATTTACTGAGCAAACAGAAGCTCAACTAAAGGAAGTGGCAAAGCGAATCCATACTCGAAAGGAAGCTGCCAACCAAATGAAGGTGGAGCTCGCTCGTCAAGAAGAGGAAAAACGAAAAGCTTTCTTGCCCCCTCCCTCACCGCCGGCAGTTCCTCGACCGCCAACTCTTGCAGAAAAATTAGCAGAGTCAGCTCCTCCACAACCAGGAATTGCCGCAGGCCTGACACCTCGGCCCGGTGATCTTATTCGGCCTCCTTCTCCGGATTTGACGAAGATGGCTGATAAACTTCCTGAAACTGAAAAACCTGGAATTGTCGCTGGCAGACAGCCTCTTCCAGGCCACATGGTTCCCCCTCGCCTAGGTGAAAATATTGGCAAAAAAGGAATCTCTACATTTAAGGCCAAATTGGATTCCAATGGAAAAATCATTGATTTGACTTATCAAACTGAAAATAACCCAAATTTTCGTCTGAATCTCAACTCGGCAGAGGCGAATAAAGATCCGGTCTTCCAAGCTCTCCGACCATTTGCGCAGAAGCTTGATACCTACTCAAAATGCTGCCTCTACGATGGAAAGCCTGAATGCGATTTGCCTGTCAACCCGACTTCGCAAAAAGCACTGCTGAAGTTTCCTGACCCACCTGCGAGCAAAGACTCCGGCGCCTTTGGCGCGAACCCCTTTGGCACTCTCGGGGTTCCTGGCTCCAAGTAGTGTTTCACTGTCTCAATTTGAGAATCCCCTGATGTTTTTTGCGATAAATCCGATAAGTTTAACATGAACCAAAAAGGTGCTTCAATCCTTCAATCCCTAGTTGTCATCTGTATCATGGCGCTGATTTCAATGGGAATCATGTCGATGATCTCCAATGGTCTGAAAGGCCAAAAGACAATTGCTCAAAATACAGATTTTGATGTCCTTAAGAATGATCTCAAATGGATTTTCACCAACGATGATCTCTGTAAAGCGGCCTTTCGAGACAATGCCAACAACCCGGCCCGCTTCACTGGTGGAACCTCAAATATCGACAACATCTTTTTTGACACCAACAACACCATTCTGGCCAAGAAAGGCGAAAAATATGGGAATGGTTTGACGATCACTGACATCCGTTTGGTCTACGATAAAGATGAGACAAATGCTGATATTCCTCCCGTCTTCAATGCCTTGACCAACCGAACTTTGCATTGGGTGAAGCTAGTGATCACTGCCGATCGCGAGTATGCCTATGGCGGTGGCATGTCGAGTGAGAGATCCGCTCATAGTTTCGCAGTTTTCACGAACGTCACCAATCGAATCGACGGATGCATGGTTCCTGGATCTGATGCTGTCGGTGATAAAAAGAACTTTATTTGGATTGATGCAACGAAAGCTTGCGCCAGCATTTTACCAACTGGACAATATATTGACGCCCAACTGATCGATGACGCCGATGCAGGACATGATCTGAATGAAAACTCCACACTCAACGGAAAAGAACTCAGGCTTTGCGCCAGTGGGTTTTTGAATGCCAATGATATCAGGTGGGTGGATAACGCCTGCCCTGCTGGCTATCGGGATGTGGGTGTGGTTGATGACAACGATAGCGAACACAGGCTCAACGAAAGCCATGACGACGGCACACCATACAAGCATTGGTGCATGCGGGGGCTATCTACTCATAAATGGACAGGAACCTGCGAAGCTGGCTGGTCACCGGTGTACGTGTCTGATGACGCAGAAACCGATGATGGTCATTGGATGTGGGAAGGCAGTGACGGCGCCGGAGGCTTTCAACTTTGTGTGAAATAATTCTGTGAGGATGGGTCCATTGCTCAAAAATTGGCAGAAATTTTTTTCATCTCAAAAAGGATACTCTCTTACTGAAACCCTGGTTTCATTGGGGATCATTGTGATCCTTGCTCTTATCTTGGGCACTCTGGTGATCAATGCGATCAAAGGTCAAAGAACGATTGCTCAAAATGATGACTTCAATTTTCTTCGAAGCGATATTTCAAGAATTTTTAAAGATACGGAAATTTGCGGAAATGCCTTTCGCAACAATACGGAATCAGCTGCGAATTTTTTGGGCGGAGCTTCCGACGTGGATCGAATTCGCTATACAACTTCGACTGAAAATAAAATCATCGCTCAAGAAAACACTTCGACCACAAATGGACTCCACCTGACCGAAATTAATCTTGAGTACCAAAAGGATGAAAACGGAGTTGATGTCCCTCCCATTCTTGACCCAGTCGAAAACCGGACCACTCACTGGGTGAATTTGAAAATCGTGGCAGAAATCAAAAATGGTTTTGGCGATACTCTTTCCAATATCAGAGCACCTTTTCACTTTGGCGTCGTGACCAATGCCACTGGCCAGATTGTGAATTGTGTTTTGGCGGAACTTCCTAAAATTAGAGTGCTTCAGTTTGTCTGGGTTTTAAAAACTAGTGCCTGCCCCAAAGGATTTATTGATGCACAAATTACTGACGATGGAGATGGCGTTCACGACCTGAACGAAAACGACGCCCTTCCTGGCCGAGAGCTTAAACTATGCGCCCATGGATTGGGTGAAAATCCTGATAATATTGGTTGGCATACGGATGGGTGCAAACCCGGATACCGTTACACCGGCATCAAAGATGACAACGATGATCTGCATGCTCTCTATGAAAGCGGCAACAGCGGTGACCCGGCTAAATACTGGTGCATGAAAGGCCTTCAATCTGTGGAGTGGACCGGCACTTGCCGACCCGGCTACACGGCCGTTGGAATTCACGACGATGGCGAGCTGGATGATGGCCATTGGATATGGGAAGGCAGCGATGACTCAGGCGGATTTCAACTTTGTGTGAAATAAGATGGTCTGCGTGGCGGGATTTGAACCCACGACCTCTTGCACCCCAAGCAAGCGCTCTACCAAGCTGAGCCACACGCAGACAAAGTGTGAAAAATAGGATCTTTCCTAGGCGAAATCAATGAATTGCCCAGCACTTTTATGCGGCGAGTGAAGGAAAAAGAGAAAGGCACCTTAGGCCCTCCCCTACACAAATAGCTGGCGGGTTCTGCGGATTTGGATCATCAAATCATCGACTTGATCATGAAGTGAGTCCAACTTTTGCGTCATTGTCGAGATGGCTTTGTCTTTTTTGACTTCAGAGCGAACGAAGTTTTTGAGATCCTTCAGTGCGGCTCTTGCGCCCTCAATCGAAAAACGATCCCGATGCAAAAGCTTGCGAATCAAGTAAGCGTTCTCGACATCTTTTTTGGTGTAGTAGCGCTGATTGTTGGAAGCTTTCTTGGGCTTCAGAATTTCAAATTCAGATTCCCAATACCTGAGCACATACTGCTTAATGCCCAGCATGTCGGCCACTTCGCCGATTTTAAATCCCATTTTTTCAGGGATGGTGTTGATCTCTTCCAAAAGTCTTTCATCACAAAGAGCCGCTGGCAGAGTCAGATTTTGTTCAGCTGGAGGCAGCTCTGGAGCTTTTTCAGGAACATGCTGGTCTGCGAGAATGATTTCGATATCACCCAGTTCCAACTGTTCAGTGTGGTCTGGTTGATCGGGTTGATTCATTTGCTCAGCCTGTTCTATCTGTTCGGTTGGATCAATCATTGTCGTCATGGTCTTCGTCCTCCTTGCCGATCAAGTGGGCGTACTCCTCCCCATTGAGCATGGCTTTGAGAACTTGGCTCGGCCGAAAGGTCAAAACCCGACGGGCCGAAATTTTGATCTGCTCGCCGGTCTGAGGGTTTCGCCCCACCCGTTCATTTTTTCCGCGAACGACAAAATTGCCAAATCCAGAGATTTTCACTTTGTCGCCGTGATGAAGGACATCTTTCAAAGTGTTGAACACCAGTTCAACCAGCTCTGAGGCTTCCTTCTTGGAAAAGCCGATTTTCTGATAAACCTTTTCGACAATATCCGCTTTGGTCATCGTCGATTTGCCGATATTTTGTCCTGCCATTCGTGACACCTGAGCTTTTAGGGTTGAAGTGCCCCTATAGGCTAGCAAGCTGTTGAAAGTAATCAACAATTTATCTCACGGAAATTTGAAATTTGGCCTTCAAATGCTGCAAGACCTTGTCAATAGACTCATTGACCGGCTGATCACGCAGCGTGTCTTTCTTGTCTTGGTAAATCAATCGAAAGGCCACTGACTTCTGCCCCGGCTCCAATTTATCCCCTTCATAGACATCAAACACATCAAGACCCACCAATAAAGGCCCGGCCACCGACTGGATTTCTTTTGAGACTTCTCCCACTTTCACAGGCCTTGCCATGAGCAAAGCCAAATCCCTTTGAATGGATGGAAATCGCGACAGACTTTCCACTCGCTTCAACCGCGGCTGCCCTTTCAAAAGTGAATCCAAATCCAATTCTGAAAGCGCCACCGGCACTCGAATTTTCCCCTCTTCCAAAAGCAGAGGATGAAGAGCCCCGATAAATCCGACTTTTTTTCCTTCGACCATCAAATGCGCCGCTTGCCCGCGGTGAAGAAAATCAGGAATCTCACCTTTGTTGGAAACCGGAACCCACTGATAACTGGAAATGTGAAATTTCTGAAGAAGAGCTTCGACAGCCGCTTTCAATTCAAACACCAAAGAGTGTTGCGGTTCTTTCTGCCAAAGGCCCTGGACATATCCCCAAGCCGAAAGCCCCAGTCGCCAGCTTTCCTGATATTTTTCAGGAGCTTCGTAATGAAAGACTTTGCCAATTTCAAAAAGCCGTCCCAGTTCATTCCCCTGATGAAAATTAGCGAGCAAATTTCGATAAAGTCCATAGGACAAAGTCTGCCTCAAAGCATCTTGCTCTTCATTGAGCGGATTTAAAACTTTCACTGGCATTTCCGTCGTCTTCAATCCAGCCGCATTGAGAGTCTGAATGCTTTTTAAAAATTGAGCTTGGGCTTTCGTGCCAACAAAAATCAAATGCGAAGCTTGCGAAAATCCCTGCGCTCGCAAAACCTCAAGGCTCTGTCTGTGCAAAAGATAATTGCTATCATGAGCTGTCGGAGTCAGAGCCAAAAGCGGCATGGTCTCTGGAATCTGATCATAGCCATTGAGCCTTGCGTACTCTTCCACCAGATCCATATCCATCTCAAGATCAAAGCGATAACTGGGTGGAAGAATCTGATACTCTTGCTCAGGCTGCAGAGTCTCCACCACACAGCCCAATCGCTGCATGAAATTTTCAAATTTACGACTGTCAGCTGAATAACCCAACCGGTCGGTGATGGTTTGCACTTTCAATCGAACCGGAGCTTTTTTCTGAGGAGTTGGGTAAATATCATGAGGATTTGAAAAAGCCTCCCCGCCAGCCACTTTCAAAATCAATTCCGTCGCTCGGTTCAAGGCCACCATTGTGCCTTCAGGATCCACACCCCGAGCAAAGCGATAACCCGAATCCGTATTCAAGCCGTGACTGCGAAGAGATTTTCGCGCTGATACTGGCGCAAAGTAAGCCGATTCCAAAAAGATTTCCTGAGTGCTCTCAGTCACACCGGAATTTTTTCCACCGATCACACCAGCGATACAAACACTGCGCTCGGAATCTTTGATCATCAGCTCTTCACCAGTGAGAGTCAGCTCCGTGCCATCCAAAGTGGTGAACTTTTCTCCACTCTGAGATTTATCGACGATGATTTTCCGGCCCTTCAATTGAGAAGCATCAAAAGCATGCAGCGGCTGTCCGAGTTCCATCATCACATAATTGGTGCAATCAACGACGTTGTTAATCGAATTCAGCCCCACCATTTCCAATCGCTTGCTGAGCCACTCAGGACTGGGTCCCACCTTCACACCGCGAAAGTAGCGTCCCGTGTAGCGAGGGCAGAGCTCCAATGCTTTCACATCCAAGCCGATTTGCTCAGCAGTTGCAGCTGAATTCAATGCCGGCTCGGGTTGCGGCTTTTTCAGTTCGCGACTGAGAAGACAAGCCACTTCTCGCGCCAGTCCATAATGACTGAGACAATCCGCGCGATTGGCAGTGACTTTCAATTCAAAAGTCACATCATCATAGCCCTTGTACTCGGCAAAAGATTTTCCAATGGGTGCATTCTCAGGAAGAATTTCAATCCCCTGGCTTTCGGTTGCGAGCCCCAGCTCTTTCAAAGAGCAGAGCATCCCACCCGATTCAACACCTCGAACCACTGCTTTTTTTATTTCAAAATTTCCAGGCAGAATCGCACCCGGCAGTGCCACCACCACTCTGTCATTGGCTTTGTGATTTTGAGCTCCGCAGACGATTTGATGAACCACTCCCTCACCCGTTGTGACCCGGCAAAGTGAGAGCTTGTCCGCATTGGGATGCTTGTCCTTTTCAAGAATGAGTCCAGTGACAACGTTTTCAAAATCGCGGGCCTTGTTTTCAATGCTTTCCACTTCGAGTCCGGCCTTGGTCAGCACCTCTGCCAGCGCTTCTGGCTTTTGCAGGTACTCTTTGACGTCGACAAAATCATTCAACCATTTCAATGAAATTTTCATTTTGCAAAATCCTTCACTGCTTACTCAAATTGATTCAAGAAGCGAACGTCGTTTTCTGGAAAAAGGCGGATGTCTTCGATCCCGTATTTGATAATGGCCATGCGCTCAATTCCAAAGCCAAAAGCAAATCCCTGCCAGCGAGGGTATTCAACTCCGGTGTGGCCAAACACTCGCGGATTGATCAAACCGCAACCGCCAATTTCAATCCAGCCCGAATGCTTGCACATGCTGCAGCCCTTGCCTTTGCAAATCGGACAAGTGCAATCGACTTCGGCCGAAGGCTCGGTGAAGGGGAAAAAGCTGGGACGAAAGCGAGTTTTCAATGCACTTCCAAAAAATTCTTTGACGAAAAAACTGATGGTGCCCTTGAGATCCGCCATGGAAACTTTTTCATCCACGCACATGCCTTCAATCTGATGAAAATGCGGCAAATGCGAAATATCACTGTCCACGCGAAAAACCGCCCCAGTACCAACAATTCGAAGCGGTGGTTTTTCAGCTTCCATGGAATGAATCTGAATGGGCGAAGTATGGGTTCGCAGCACATGCGTGGGATCAATGAAAAAAGTATCCTGCATATCCCGAGCTGGGTGATTGGGCGGGATATTCAAAGCTTCAAAATTATAAAAATCCTTTTCAATCAGGGGCCCCTGGCGGACCGAATAGCCAATCCTTGCCATGATCGAAAAAATCTCATGGGTGACTTTGGCCACAGGATGCTCATGCCCCACAGGTCTTCGGAAAGCTGGCAAAGTGAGATCCAATTCTTCAGAAGCCATTTTGGATTCCAGCTCTGCTTTTTTCAGACTGTGTTCCGCTTGCTCGTAGGCCGACTCCAAAGCCTGCTTCACTTCGTTGACGAGCTTGCCAAAAAGAGGCTTTTCTTCTTTGGAAAGAGTCGCCATTTCTTTCATGATTTCTGTGAGCAGACCATTTTTTCCCAAGAATTCGACTTTGACGTCGTAAAGGGATTTTGAAGACCCGGCAGACTTCATTTTCTCGAGTGCCGAAACTTTCAAGTTTTCCAGTTTTGATTGCGCGCTTTGAGATTGTGACATAGAGTCCAGGTTATAATAAAATTCGAAGACTTGCGCACCCTTAAGGCATTGCATTAAAAGCAGAAACAAGAAGAATTGAAATGGCCCATAAGAATAAAACCAATATATCCCCCTACAAAGCCAGACAGAAGGGCGCCCCTGCAAGCCCCGGGGAGCTCAAAGGCCGACACCGCAAGCCAGAGACCATTTTTTCTCTCGAAGAAGCCAATGACCGCCTGGCCGATATTTTCCGCAATCATGGTTTTAAAGGGGTCACTCACGAGCAAAGAAAACAGTTGGCCCAGTTTTACCGCCTGCTGATGGAAAATCAGGAAAAAGAAAATTTCACCCGGCTTCTCAAAATCCGCGATGTGGCAATTCGACATTACATTGATTGCCTCGTGGTGGCAGAGCTCACCGAGCTTCAGTTCCCATTGATGGACGTTGGAACAGGCCCTGGCTTTCCCGGCATTCCACTGAAAATTCTTTATCCTAAGGAAAGAATCATTCTGGCTGAAGGAGTGCAACGACGAGTGGAATTTTTAAAAAAAGTCCGCGAATCCATGCAGCTTGAAAATTTGGACATCATTGGACGCAACATCAACCCTTATTTTGCTTACCCAGTGAACGGAGTGATCACTCGGGCCGTGGAAGATGTGCGCAACACACTGACCAATGTGCTCACTTGTTTGCAGCTGGGTGGCAAAGTCTATTTGATGAAGGGCCCCAATGTGGATCCTGAAATTGAAGTGGCGAAAAAAGAAATGAGTGAGTTTTACCAGCTTGAAAATGACATTGCCTACAGCTTGCCGGAAACCACTCATCAACGCCGGCTTCTGGTCTATAAGAAAATCAAAATGGCGCCCCTGCCAGATTTTGATGAAGAACCCTGGCCCGAGGATGATTGAAAATGCTTGAAATCTCTAGCGCCAGCAATTCTCTGTATAAAAGGCTTCTCAGCTTGACGGAGGCCAAGGGCCTAAAAAAAGAAAAAAGCTTTCTTCTTTCAGGCAAGAACCTGGTTCAAGAGCATTTGAAAAATCCAAAGCTCTCTTTGGAAAGCGAAATTTTCACTGAAGGTATGAAGCCTTCAACATCTGTCAAATTTCAAATCAAAATGAGCAAAGCTCTTTTTGAAACATTGGATGTCTTAGGCACGCACTCTCCCCTTTTGGTCCTCCAACAGCCAGAAATTCCTGAATGGGATTTTGAAAAAAAACATCAGGGCCTGCAGCTTCTTTTGCCAGTGGGAGATCCCGCCAATCTGGGAGCTGCCATTCGCAGTGCCGAAGCTTTCGGGGTTGAAAATGTTATTTTATTAAAGGAATCCGCTCATCCTTTTTTACCAAAGGCCGTGAAAGCTTCTGCTGGCTCCATCACTCGGGTTTGCTTGTTTCGTGGCCCTTCCATTCAAGCTCTGAAGGATCCGGAAATTTTGGCTTTGGATTTAAAAGGAACAAATCTTTCAGATTTTCACTGGCCTGAAAACGGCTATCTTTTAGGCGGCGAAGAGGGAGCTGGTCTTCCGGCAGGTTCAAAATTTCGCCGACTTTCAATCCCGACAAATCAAGTGGAATCCCTCAATGCCACAGTGGCACTGAGCATTGCACTTTTTCATTACAGTCAGAGGCCGAAAAGAAAAAAGTCCTAATCAGCAGGGAATCAGAACTTCCAAAGCTTTAGCTGAAGGCTCTTGCGTCCAAAGACTGAGAATATATCCCCCATCGCCAGAACCTGTGGGTTTGACAGCAAAAGCCCCTTGTTCATAGAGCCAGCGAATGTGTTCATCAGGGCTTAAACCCCATTTTTCAAAACACTGTCTGGCTAAATCCATGGACTCTTTCAAAAGAGGAAGCCCCTCTTTTTCGGATAATTTCAAAGCCTTTTCGGCCAGGTTCACAGCTTTTTGCATATCCTGATCAATTTTTTCTCCAAGATCGGGTTGAGCTTGAATCAAGTCTTTGACTTTGTTCACACATTGCAAAGTCACTCCGCGCTTTCCTGAATAGGAGACATACCATTTGGGTGTCCAATTCATCTCGATTTTCTGCCGATCGCCAGACCGCAAAAACCGAAGGCCTTCACCAGAAAGTGCAACAGCAATGTCAACTCCACTGCTCTCGCCATGAAAGAGATTTTCAAGCTCTCTTGAAAAGTCATAAATTTCATTTTCTTTGATCAGACCCAAAGAATGAAACCAGCGGCCAATAGCCACACACAAAGCCGCCGAAGCCCCAAGGCCTGCGCCAATGGGAATGCTGCTTTTCAACTGCAACTGCCCATGCAAATCTTGGCGCTGAATCCCTGTTTGTTGACAAGCCTTTTCGAGCACACCCCACAGCAAAAGCTCAAGCTCACTTCCGTGCTCTCCTAATAGTTTCAGACTGAGAGGTTCATTGAAAGAGGGCTGAAAAGCGAGATCCAGGCAACGGGACTTGAGGGGAAAAACCAAAGCTGGCGAACCTCTTAAAACCGAATGTTCACCAGCTAAAATCCATTTTCCCGGGACACGAACCTGGAAATTTTCAAGTTTCACTTGAGCTCCCCAGAAGACAATGACGAGGAGAAAACTTTAAATTGAGAAGCAAATTTTTTCTCAAGTTTTTTTGACAAGTCTTTTTGATCGTCTCTGTAAAGAAGATGAATATTGGCTCCAGCGTCCATTGTGACAATTGGACCGTCAGCTTGTTCTTGCCAAAGATCCTGCAACACAGAAAGCACATTTCGGCTTTGCTCGGTCCTATAGGAAAAAGCAGGCTGACTGGTTTCAAAAAGCTCATGCATGTCTTGAAATTCGTCCCAGCAAATTTCAAAAGCTCTTCGCCAAGATTCGAGATTTTCATCTTCACTGCGAAGAGCTTGGATCAGGTTGGCAAGCCTTTCTTCAGCTCGTTCCGGGCGACCGGCAAAACGAGGGCTGCTGGTCACCCGCCGATGGGCTTCGCTTGAAGACACAAGCTTTGCTTCGCTCTCAACCACAACCACCTGATGATGAAGAGACTGCATTGGAAATTCCAAAGGGCGAACCCCGTTTCGAAACCACAGAGCCCAAGGTCCGAAAAATGAGCGGCATGAGCTTCCAGAGCCCTGCCTGGAAAGATCGGCCTTGTCCATTACTGAAAGTTCAACTGCTTTTGCAGATCCCATTTTGGCAAACAACTCGGTTGCCGCCAAAGTCAAAGCTGCGAAACTAGAAGCCGAGCTCGCCAGACCACAGTCCGAAGGAAAGTTATTGGCAGACTGAATCAGGAAAAATCCCTGGATGCCAAACTGTGTTTTCAGATTTTCAAAATGCTGCAAAAACCTGGAAACAGATTTTTCACTGAGCGGCAAATCCAACAACCCCTCACCTTGAAGTGGCTGCCACTGATCTGCTTGCCAGTCAGATTGAAGAGTGATTTTGACAAAACTTCGCAAGGATTCCAAAGTCCAAGATAAAGAGCTGTTGGTCGGCTGATTTCCCTGGCCTTCCAATTTTCCCATGTATTTAATCAGTGCAATATTTGACGGAGCTGAAGTTGCTACAGTCATAAAGTCAGTTCCGCCTCTCCGGTTCGAACATTCTGCACATGAAGGCTGCGGCTGATTTTCGATGTCTCTGCCATGATTTTCAAATTGGCGGATTGCAAAATCTGTTGCACAGCTGCCATATTTTCCCGCTTGCAGAGAAGAAAAATCACATCGGAACCCATTGCTCCGCAACCTTTGGCAAATAGAATTTCTGAATGAGCCTCTAAGCTTTGAACTTTTTGATCCGTTTCAAGCAAAATCCGATTCTGTGCTTTTAATTCGGCTTTGTAATCCTGAAGTCCTTGAAGAAAGGTTTCAAAATGGACTTGCGAAAGACCTGTTTGAACTTTCTTCATCGCATTTTCAAAACCTGCCGTCGGGAACTGACCAAGATTTTTTAAATGCTCATGGGTAGCCAGTTTGCTCCCCGTGTGCACCACAAAAAAATCGATTTCGAAAAAAGGCCAGGAAAAAGTCTGCACTTTGCCGTTTCCACGGTCAAACCAAGTGAGTCCGCCGGCACAAGCCCCCACCACATCGGCTCCGCTGGGCGGAAAGCCAGAACCCTGATCTCCCAGCTCGCGGTAATCCTGAAGCATCAAATGCCAATCATAAAATCTTTCAGCTTCGACAAAAACTTTATCTTTCAACTGCCAGAAGGAATGGAGCAAAGCGAATTGAGCACTGGAAGCCCCGAAACCGCCGACCTGGTAAGGATCTGAAAATTTCAAATGGAACTGGGAAAAGAAATCCTTGTGCTTGTCCCAAAATTTTCCAGCTGGGCTGTCGGGGTGAAAAACATTGTCGGCATTGCCGCCATCCTTAAAAACTTCCATTTGAAAACGGGGATCTGTGGCCAGCATCAATGCCGGACCGCCAGTCAGAGCCAAATACTCTCCAGCCACAAAAGTTTTTCCACCCACCGAAAGTTCGACGATTTTCATAGAAGGACCTTTTTTAAAAAATTAATGGGTTTGCTGAACCCGAGCCCGCAGGTCTCGCAAGACTTCAATTGCATTGCTGAGGGAAATTCTCTTTTTCAAAGCCAAAATCTCTTCGAGCTTCTTGTGAACAAATGGAATTTCTTCTTCATCAGCGCCTGCTGCCAATGTGAGATTTTTAATATGAAGCTTCATATGCCCTTCAATAATCCCAACAGTGGTCAGAGCCTTCAAAGCCCCCAGGTTCTGAACCAAGCCGACAGAAGCAATCACTTTGGAAAGTTCACCAGCAGATTCCACTTTCAGCATGCGAAGACACATGGAAGCTGTTGGATGCAAAGTGGTCACGCCACCGACAGTGCCCACAATAATCGGAGCCCGCAAAGTTCCCACCAAAAATCGCCCGTCTCTTTTCCATTCCGTGATGGAACGGTACTGGCCATCACGAGTTGCGTAAGCATGAACTCCGGCTTCGACGGCTCTCCAGTCATTGCCAGTGGCAATCAAAATAGGATCCATGCCGTTGAGAACGCCCTTGTTGTTGGTTGCAGCCCGGTAAGGATCCTGCTGCGCAAATAAAGAGGCCTCTTCGATTTTTTCCGCCAGCTCCGGCTCAATTTTTTCAATAAC
>JBGGMM010000171.1:0-9794 GCA_041288045.1 Pseudobdellovibrionaceae bacterium
AAACTGCTATTTAGAAATCGGCAAGAACTTGGACCGATATCTGCTCAAGGTGTTTTTGGACCCTACAACTCTGATCCATTGAAGGCTTATCAGTTTTATCGAAACCTTGGGGTTGATTCTTTTGATTTCCATTTCGACCAAGAAAGCTCAGATGAAAATGCCAGTCAGGAATTTGTTGAGAAAATGCAGAAGGTGGCAGAAATTGCCTTTACTGAAGAAGGAGAACAAGGCCTTCGAAAGATTAAGTTTTTTGGCCAGCTTTTCAAACAATTGGATTCCAAAACTCGGCAAGAAAATTTCTGTGGCTCAGGTAAGACCTACTTAGTCCTCGATGCTAAGAATAACGCATTTACTTGTCCCTGGGCAGTCAACAACCCTGAAGAATCAGTCGGTTCTGGAACTGATCTTGACCCAAATCGTTTGCAACCCCTTAAGAATTCACTGATTTCGACCAACAATTGCGACAAATGCTGGGCCAAGTACCTCTGTGGTGGAGGGTGCATGTGGGCACATAAAAAAGCCACAGGTGATCGGCATAAAGTCGATATTGTCTACTGCGAACGCACAAGAGCCTTGATTTCCACAGGAATTCTATATTATTACAAGTTACGGAAGGTGTGACATGAAAGCTCAAACCACTAAGAAAGTTCACATTAAAAAAATTCCAGCTGCTTCGACTTCTGAAAAGCCTGTGATGGCTGCTTGTCTTCCTCTGGATATTTATTAAGAATTTTTTCGGCTTTCCTTTGAAAACAAACTTCTTCGTCCAAAGAAAATTTCTCTCATCAATTCTAAAAATTTCCTTTGCTGTTTTAGTCGGCTCTTTTGTCGCTAAAATTCCAATCGATTATTTTGAATTTTTCTTATTCGACCTTCGAACGAAATACCGTCCGGCACCGGCAGACACGAACAAGATCACACTGATTTATGTCAATCAGTCAACCGTTGAGAGGTTTCAGGGCATTCCAAGTTTTGACCTCCATCGGGACGCCTTGGATTATCTCATTGAGCAAAAGCCATCAGATATTATTTATGTCTCGAATTTAAAAAGTTGGCGCGGCGAGCAGGTCGAAAAGGAAAGATTCGCTGAAACGACGAATACTTTCGAAAATATTTTTTTTCCAACCGATGAACTGGAACTGAAAGGTGAAATTGGGAAATCCCAATTTGAACCGCCCCTTCATAACCTAAAAGTTGTCCCCGGGCCTAAAACTCAAGATAATAGTCGGTTCGCAAAAGATGGTGTCACCAGAAGGTTAGTTTTAACTTTCCAGGACCAACCACTTCTTCACCCCATTATTGCCTCTAAATTTAATCAGACAATTTCTGATATCAAAAATGTTCGTGGACAATTTGAATGGTATGGAACCCAACAAGCGTTCATCGATTTCAATCCGTTAAATTCCTTCCCAACTTACAGTTTTGAAGACGCAGTGGAAGGGAAAATTCCCCAAGAAGCGATCAAAGGAAAAATAGTTATTATTGGTGATAATACCGGTCTCGAAAAAAGAGACTATTTGAATACGCCTTTAACAAGGGGCTCAAGCTTGATGTCCCTCGGCGAGCTTCATGCCAATATCTTCGAAACCCTCATCCGCAATTCTGCTCCGATTAGGGCGCCGGATGGGTTGAATGTGTTTTTTACGATTTTGATTTCGATTTTGACTGTGCATGTGGTTTTGGCTTTGAAGCCGCTCAAAGGGATTTTGATTCTTTTGGGGACTGCTTTTGGGTTTTCGGTGTTTTCGTATTTTGCTTTTTGGCCTTTTGGGATTTGGATTGATATGGCTCATCCCTTTTTGGCTATTTTTCTTTGTTACTACTTTTTTATTCCTTATCGCCTGATCATGGAGAATCGCCGCTCTTGGGAGTATTATCAAAAGCACAAACTGCTCTCGGAAGTGGAGCTTTTGAAAACCAATTTCATCGGCATGATGTCGCACGATCTGAAAACTCCCCTGGCCCGCATTCAAGGGATGACCGAACTCATTTCGACCGATCACACTCCCCTGTCGCCACCTCAGCGAGAAGCTTTGGACACGATCAAACAATCTTCTGAAGACCTCTTGAAATTCATCAGCACCATTCTCAATTACGCCAAGATCGAAAGCCAAGGGGTGGAACTGCATCTTCAGGCCAAAGACATCAACCAAGTGCTCACCGAAGTCGTGCGCAAACATGATTTTCTCGCCAAACTGAAGCACATCCAATTGATTCTCGAGCTAGATCCTCTTTTTTCAATTCAAGTCGACCCTGAGCTCATCAAGCAGGTCTTCTCAAACTTGATCGAAAACGCCATCAAATACAGCCCCGAGAATTCGAAAGTCCTCATCTCTTCTGAAGAATCGGATGGCAAAGTCGTCGTGCAAATAGCTGATCAAGGCGTGGGCATTCCAGCCGACGAGCTCCCCAATGTCTTCATGAAATTCTTTCGTTCCAAACATGCCAAACTCTCCCCGATCAAAGGCTCAGGCCTGGGACTGTACCTGGCCAAATACTTTGTCGAGCTTCACCAGGGCACGATCAGCGTTGAATCCGATACTTCCCAAGGCTCGACATTCACTGTCGAACTTCCGATCAAAGCCTGAAAAAATCGGAAAAATTTTCCTATTCAGTGTATTGCCTACATGATCGGTCCTTTATTGCACCACGCGCTATGACAATTTTCGCCACTATGATAGAACCTCCAAGTCTTTGACCAATTAAGCCTTGGAGGATTCATGCTCAAAGTACTCGTTGCTGACGATGATCAGGGACTGAGACTTTCCGTCAAATCCGCTCTTATGAGCACCAACCGATTCCAAGTCGAAGAAGCCTTCGACGGAATCAATGCGGTTGAAAAGATCAAAGCCGAACCATTCGACATCGCCATTCTTGATGTCGACATGCCAAGACTGAATGGCCTTGAAGCTTTGAAGCTCATCAAAGAACACAATCCAGGCATTGTCGTCATTGTCATGACAGCCTTTGCAACCATCGATCACGCCGTTCAAGCGGTCAAAGACGGCGCGTACAATTACCTCTCAAAACCAGTGCAAGGCGAAGATCTCATCGCCCTCATCGACCGAGCCATTGCCGCCATGAACATGATCTCGAACGTTGCCGCTTCTGCTCCTGTGCTGATGGAAGGTGGACGCAAATTCATCGGCAACAATACCCAAATGCAGAAAGTCTTCAACATTATCCACAGACTTTCCAAGGTCGACACTCCCGTTCTGATCCGTGGAGCTTCCGGAACCGGAAAAGAACTCGTCGCCCGAGCCATTCACTACAACTCGGCTCGCAAAGATGAAAAATTCGTCGCCATCAATTGCTCAGCCATCCCAGAAAATCTTTTCGAATCAGAGCTCTTCGGACACGAAAAAGGTTCATTCACTGGCGCTGATCAAAGAAAAATCGGAAAATTCCAATTTGCCGAAGGTGGAACTCTGTTTCTTGACGAAGTCGGTGATATGCCTCAGCTCATGCAAGTGAAGCTCTTGCGTGTCTTGCAAGAGAAAGTTTTCGTTCCAGTTGGTGCCAATCGCGAGATCCCCACCAATGTTCGGATCATCGCGGCCACCAACCGACCTCTTGAAGAGATGATGAAAACCGGTCTGTTCCGCGAAGATCTTTTTTATCGCTTGAACGTCATTCCGATCTTCTTGCCCTCTCTCGCTGATCGCAAAGACGATTTGGATTCTTTGATCAACATCTTCATCAAAAAATTCAACCAAGCTCACGCAAAGCGCATCACAGGTGTGGCTGCTGATGCTCTGGCTGTTTTGAAACGCTATGATTGGCCAGGAAATATCCGTGAACTTGAAAACGTCATTGAACACATGTTCATCATGGAAAATTCAAACCTTCTAACAGTTTCTGCAGTTCCTGAAACGATTCTCTCTATCACTGGAACAGTTCTTCCGGAAGTTTCTCAAACAGCTTCAGGAGTTGATGCCGTCGTTGAAAAGATCGGCTTGAAAGTCAGTCTCGATGATGACGAATCTGATTTCGGCACTGACGACGATGAAGATTTATCAGATGACTCTGGTGAGACAATCATCACGATCAATGGTGAAAATCTGGATTTCAACGCTCAGAAAGAAGCTTTCGAGAAAGAATTCATCATCAAAGCGCTGAAGACTTTCAAAGGTCGAATCAATCAAACAGCTCTGCATGCGAATATCCCTAAAAAAACGCTTCTTCGCAAAATCGAAAAATACGGAATCAACGCCAAGGACTATACAAATCCTTAAGTTTCCTCAGCAAGATTGAAACAGCTCTTTCGTCATGAAAGGGCTGCTGATTCAATTCTGGACTGTACAAGCAAGCTCCCCGATTTGATGCTGAATCTATATGATTTCAGCAAAAATTTATTTGGCACTTTTTCTTTTCGGCTTCAGTGCGTGGGCCGCAGAACCCGATTGGTCCGAAGGCCATTCGATCCCACAAACCGGCAGATCGAATCCCTACGAACTCTCGCCCACAGATTGGGCCGCTTTCAATCAAGCCGGCCGACTGCACGCCCAGATTTACCCAGTCGAAATCACCGGTGCCCTACCGCCCTATCGACCCATCAAAAATCTGATCGAAAATAAAAATAATGGTGTCTTTCGGAAGTGGCTTTCAAAAATCATCCGCGGAATTTCAAACATGAAATCCTTTGAGGATGTCGAACTCTTCTTGGGACTGAATCCCTATCCAACAGAATCAGACACAGGAGTCTATTCGGTCCCCTATCCCAACGGCCAAAAACCTGAGCACAGAATGGGCACTGGATTTATCACTCGCGATGGTGGAACTGGAGTGACCTTCAGCTGTGCCTCTTGCCATTCTTCCAATCTTTTCGGCAAAACAGTTTTGGGAATGACCAACAGATTTCCCAGGACCAATGAATTCTTCATCAAAGCTCAGAGCGTGGTGAGCGTCGTTCCGCCATCATTGTTCAAAGCCTTCAGTAAAGCTACCAAAGAGGAAACTGAGCTTTACAGGCAATCGCGAAAAAATATTCGCTACATTGGTGCCGTTCGCCCCTTGGTGCGTGGGCTTGACACTTCATTGGCTCAAGTCGCCCTTTCTTTACGACTTCGTGGAGAGGACGAGTGGGCCGAGAAAGACACAAAATATCTTTACAACCCGAGATATGACGAGCTTCTCGACCAACCAGCTGATAGCAAGCCTGCTGTGTGGTGGAATGTGAAATACAAAACCCGCTGGCTATCCGATGGCTCTGTCGTCAGCGGAAACCCCATTTACACAAATATTTTATGGAATGAAATCGGACGTGGAACCGACCTACGTGACCTCAACGAATGGTTTCAGAAAAAAAGCCAAGTCATTGAAGAGCTGGCCACGGCGGTCTTTTCCAGTCAGGCCCCTCTCTACATCGATTTTTTCCCAGCTGAATCCATTGACCTTGAAAGAGCCAAGCAAGGTCAGAAAATTTTTGTGCAAAACTGCGCCAAATGCCATGGCCAGTATCAGAAAAACTGGGACGTCCTGCCCGAGTCCGCACCCTTGAGCGAAAGACTGAAGACCTATCAAGTCCTCTATCACCAACGAACTCCAGTCATTGATGTCGGAACTGATTCTTTCCGAAGGCGTGGAATGAAATCCCTCGAGAAACTCAACGATCTGAAAATCTCAAAAGACTTTGGAGTCGTTATCAAAGAACAAAAAGGCTACGTTCCACCTCCACTGGTCGGAATTTGGGCCCGATGGCCCTACTTTCACAACAATTCAGCCCCTTCGCTTTGCGCAGTTCTCACTGCCAGTTCGAAACGACCCAAAGTTTACTGGGCAGTTGCCGCTAACAATCCAGCCGAAGACTTTGATTCAGACTGCAACGGCTACCCAATGAATCTGCCGGAGCAGCGGAAAAAGTCCGACTACAAATACAACACCCAAATCCCCGGACTTGGAAACTCTGGTCACGACGAAGGAATCTTCCTCTCTCAAGGGCAAGAGCTACTCTCACTTGAAGAGAAGCGAGATTTGATTTTATTCTTGAAAACTCTGTGATCCAGAACTGCACTCTGACTAGCGTCTGCCCATAAGCAGACGATAATCAGAGTAAAGATTTGCATCAAAAAGCAATAAAATCACAAACACCCTGTCTTTCCTAAGACTTGCCAGACGACCGCGATGGTCGTCTGGGAGCCTTCGCAGGGATGGTCAGATTCACGTTTACCTTCGGTACCGCTGTGCTCGAGACCTCCATCCACGATCTTGACTGTCGGTACGCCATACCAACGGACAACATCGTGGATGAGAGGCCTCCGCGAAGTCATTTGCTGAGGTGGTGTGCGAGGCTCGCGTCTTCAGCTGAGCAGACTTTGAATTTTTTTGTTGGACAGTCAGGATTTTTTTCGAACTTTCTTTTTTGTTCGCGAGCCGCTTTTCTTTTTCCAGCGGGATTTTGGGATTTTTCCGATTCTTGGATCTTGCTTGCGAACCCCTCTATCACCCGAGGAGCGCGAGAAACTGTCAATCTGAAAAGGGTCATGGCCTTGTGCAAAAGTAGCTTAATTTTTCGGCAGGTCCAAAGAACTTCATGATCGGCCCTGCGTTTTGCTGTTGATTGCTTCTGCTTAAAAAATTATCTTCAATATCCTTCATTTGATTTTCTTCTGTGACACTTGAAAGAGGGGGAAGCTTTCAGTCGCCATGAGCATCATGAATCCATTGCCACCGCAAGCTTACACGAAAGAGACCCTGGTTCAGGCCTATGCCTGGCTGCAATCTCAAAATGAAAGCATCAAAGAACTGGCAACGACTCCCGACGTTCTCGTCAGTTTGTATTTGAAAGCCAAACTTCAAGGCAATGGCGCTCTCGAAAGACCCAGTATTCAGAATTTCAAAAATGAGCTGAAAAGTCTGGCTGGAATGATGGGCGAATTTGAAGTCATCGACACTCCTCCACCGGCATCGACCACACCCCCGCCCTCTTCTTCATCTGCAACTTTCCGTTTCCGCTCTCAGGACCTCAAGGAACGAATCCAAACCAAAGCAGCCCCTGAACAACTTCCACTCCCAGAGCCGTCTCCAGAGCCAAGCCCTTCGCGAGCTGGCGGACTCGACAATCGATCCTTGGACATGATTCAAGAAGTCAAAATTCAGTTCAATCTGAGTTCTGACACAGAAGCCATGCGACTTTTGATCGCTATTGGCTACAATCAAGTCAAAAACCTCATCAAGTAGAGCAGTTATCGACTCTCTCGAGTTGACTGAAACAGAGACTTTCCAATAGGTTACGTAAATCCATTCATTGAACTGTTTTGAAGGAAATTTCTATGACTTCGACGCCTGATTACAAAGCCACGGTCCTCTTGCCTCAGACGGATTTTCCGATGAAGGGAAATCTTGCGACCAAGGAACCTGAAATCATCAAACGATGGCAGGAACAGGGCATTTACCAAAAAATGATGGCCAAAAATGAAGGCAAAACTTCATTCGTTTTGCCTGATGGTCCGCCCTACGCCAACGGCTCCATCCACATTGGTCATGCGCTAAACAAAACTTTGAAAGACATCATCATCAAGTACAAAAACATGAAGGGCTTTCTTTCGCCTTTCATTCCGGGTTGGGATTGTCATGGTCTTCCCATTGAGCATGCAGTGATGAAAAACCTGGGCCCGAAAGCCAAAGAAAAATCCGATTCTGAAATCCGCGCTCTTTGCCGAGCCGAAGCTTCAAAATGGATTGAGCACCAACGTCCGCAATTTCAAAGATTGGGAGTTCTTGCCGATTGGGCCAACCCTTACTACACCATGGATTCCAGCTACGAAGCCGAACAAGTGCGAGAATTCGCCAGAGCCTATGAGCGTGGAGTCGTTTACCTAGGAACAAAACCTGTTTACTGGAATTGGACATTGCAAACTGCACTGGCCGATGCCGAAGTCGAGTACCATCCGCACAAGTCGCCTGCGATTTATGTGAAATTTCCTGTGAAGGATTCAGAGACACTGAAAAAACTGGGTAATCCCGATCGCCCCGTCTCTTTTGTGATTTGGACGACGACCCCTTGGACGCTTCCGGCGAATTTGGGAATCGCGTTGAATGAAGAGTTTGATTACAACCTTTTTGAAACAGGCTCTGAGCTCATCGTGCTTGCAAAAGCCCTAAAGGAATTTGTCGAAAACGACACGGGTTTAAAATTGAAAGACACAGGTTTTTCTTTCAAAGGAAAGTCTCTCGATAAAGGAAAAGCCAAACATCCTTTTTATGATCGCGATTCACTGATTGTTCTTGGCGATCACGTCACATCGGACGCTGGTACCGGTGCTGTTCACACAGCTCCAGGTCACGGTGCAGACGATTACAAAGTCGGACTTCGTTACGGGCTTGAAGTGCTTTCACCTGTTGATTCATCCGGAAAATACACGGATGAAGTGCCTGAATACAAAGGCATCAACATTTTCAAAGCCAACCCCATCATCATTGAGCGCTTAAAAGAACAGGGTGTTCTGCTTGGTCAAAAGGAAATCGAGCACAGCTATCCGCATTGCTGGCGCTCGAAAACTCCATTGATTTTCAGAGCAACTCCACAATGGTTTATCGGTCTGGATGAAGAAGACACTCAGCTTCGAAAAGTGGCATTGAAAGAAATCGATCACATCGGCTTTTTCCCAAAATGGGGTGAAGCTCGATTTCGCGCCATGATGGAAGGCCGTCCTGATTGGTGCGTGAGCCGGCAAAGAGTTTGGGGAGTTCCAATCCCGATTTTCTATTGTTTGAAAACTGAAAAGCCTTTGGTGGACAAAGACGTGATGATGAAAGTTGCCGACGTCATGGAAAAAGAAGGCGGAATCGAAGCTTTCTTCAAATACTCGGCCGATCATTTCATTGGTGACACGGTTCGAAAGAAAAACCTCAACGAGCAAGACCCTGATTTTGGCTCAAAGGGCTTTCGCCAAGGCAAAGATATTTTCGACGTTTGGTTTGATTCGGGAGTTTGTCATGCAGCTGTGCAAAAGCGCCGCACAGGCATGGCCTTTCCTGCCGACATTTATCTTGAAGGCAGCGACCAGCATCGTGGATGGTTCAACACCTCGTTGATTTCATCTGTGGCGACAAATGGAAAAGCTCCTTTCAAAGCATTGATCACTCATGGCTTTGTCAACGATTCGCAGGGCATGAAGATGAGCAAATCCAAGGGCAATGTGGTGGACCCGAATGATGTTGCTTCTAAATCTGGTGCGGAGATCATTCGCCTTTGGACAGTCTATGAAGATTACGGTGGTGATGTGAAATGCGGTCAGCAAGAATTTGACCGGGTTACAGAGACCTATCGCCGGATCCGAAACAGCATGCGCTTTCTTTTGGGTGCGACTTTTGATTTTGATCCAGCCAAAGACTCTGTCCCCTATGAAAAACTGACGACATTGGATCAGTGGGCTTTGGGTCGTTTGTATGAGCTCAATCGAAAATTGACTGAAGCTTTTGATGAGTACTCTTTCTATAAAGTCTATCATGGGCTCAACTCTTTTTTCACAGTGGATCTGTCAGCGACCTATTTGGATATCTTGAAAGATCGTCTTTACACTTGGAAAGCCAACGGCCAGCAACGAAGAGCAGCTCAAACAGTGATTTACACCATCACGGATTTTTTGATCCGCATGATGGCCCCTGTGCTGTCCTTCACTGCTGAAGAGAGCTATGGCTACTTGAAAGGTGATAAGAAAGAATCCGTTTTTCTCACAGATTTCCCAGTGGCACCTGAAAAATGGAACAATCAGCAACTGGCTGTGACTTTTGAAGAACTTTTAAAAGTGCGCGGTGATGTGCAGAAAGTCCTGGAAAATCTGCGAGCTCAA
>JBGGMM010000172.1:0-14489 GCA_041288045.1 Pseudobdellovibrionaceae bacterium
TTTTTGATGAAAAGGGCGATATGCCGGGCTCTTGTCTCGCCGAAAATAAAAATCAGGCGCTTGTTGTGAGAAAGAGCAGAGGCCAATTGATGAAAGGCAAACCAGTTGTCCACCCAGCCGGCAATAATGCTGGAAGCCCAAAGCAAAACTCCAGTGAAGGCAGCATAGATCGGAGTTGGACCCAAAATTGAAAAGTCATGCAAGACATGATTGGCTTTTTACAATCCCAAAAGTGATGAGACAAAAATTCATTGCCACAAAAAAACGACAAGAATGGTAAAGGGTAAAACTCCAATGACATTGCCAGTAACAGCTGCGACTTGGGAGCGAATGACGGCAATGATTTCATCGACCAAATGATCCAAAGCCTCGGGATCACGAATGGCGTGCATTTTTGCCGCCAGGGCTGGAGCGGTCATCGAAGGCTGTTTTGTTCCCAAAGTGAAATGAAAAAAATGAATGGCCAAAAAGCTGATGGAATAATTCAAAGCTGCGGCCACGCCTGTAAAGAAGCTGGGAAGCCCCAAATAGGTGACAGCAAATTTCACCAATGTGGTGATCGAAGTGATGAAGCCCCCGCCAAATGCTTTTTCAATTCCATTGAGGAATTCTTGCTTATTGCGGGCAATGTAGTGCTCACCGGTTTCGGCTGTTCGCTCAGAAATCTTTCGTGAAAGAAGTGAAAAATTCTCTGCCAAAAGGCCCGTGAGACTGTGCTTGTCGGCATTTTGAGAAATCAAGGTTTCGACAAAATCAGACAGCAGCCCTGGATCGACAGTCTCATTCTGCAGAAGCAAATTGAGATTGTGAATGCGTTGAAGCATCAACTCCATTCTTTCAATTTGAAAAACGATTTGAATGCTGACGCCATATTCGTCCATGTGCTGGTGGACTTCATGCAAAGCCAAAAAGCAAGCATCGACTCGTTTGCGAATTTTGTCCGAAAGAACACGACGCAGATCCATGTCCTTTTCATCTAGAAATCTTCCGACCAATTCCGGCAGATGAAAAAACGGAAGCTCTTGAAAGGAAAAGCGATCCAGGCGTCGTCGAATCAAAGGGCCTAGTCCCAAACCTTTGATCTGATGCGAGAGAATTAAAAGCGCTGATTCAATATCGTGCTTGAATGTGTTCCAAGGGGCTTCTTTTTCTTCTTGGAAGTGAATGAGCTCAATGATGCGACTGAGAGTCTTCAAGTCAATCAGTCGAACCCACTCCACATCCGCCATGGTTTTAAAGTTGTGCAAGAGCAGATTGCTGAGTTCTTGCGTGCGCGGCGGCTGCGGCAGAATTTTCTCATTCAAGCGATTGAAAAATTCGGCCCAAAAAGAGTCGTTGCTGGAAAGACCGATCTCTAAAAAAAGCTCCAACCCACGAGTGTCTCGAATCACCGAACGAAAAAGAGAAGCGACTTTGGCTTTCCATTCGGGGTTGCGATCGAGAACCAAAAGCAAATAGCGCAGTCGGGCCGCTTGTGGAGCTCCGGATGAAAAATCCAATTCATGTTTGGTTGAACCCTTTGAACGAATCCACTGCAAGAGGTCCTCAACCCAATCGACCCGATTGCGCAAATTGGCTGAAACCTCCGGAGTGGACTGAAGCAAAGAATCAAGATCTTTGCGATGCCAAATCGAAGCCTGCAATTTCTTCCACATTTGCAATGGTTTCAGGAAAACCACCTTTCAATTAGAAAATGTAACGGCGGTAAGCCACACTGGAGACGATTCCAAGAGCCGACATCGTCGTCAGCATGCTAGATCCTCCGTAACTCAAAAGCGGAAGCGGGACCCCAACGATTGGTAAAAGGCCAATGACCATCCCCATATTCACGAACATATGCCAGAAAACGTAAGAGAGCACTCCAACAGCTAAGAGGGCTCCGAATTTATCTCGAGAAGTCGATGAGATTCGAATTCCAATCAGGAAAAGAACGCAAAAAAGAGCAATTGTAGTGATACTGCCAACAAAACCATGCTCTTCGCTGAGAACCGAATAGATGAAATCCGTGTGTCGCTCGGGCAGGAATTCGAGCTGGGATTGGGTTCCCTTGCGAAAACCTTTGCCTAAAAGTTTGCCGCTGCCAACAGCGATTTTGGATTGAATGCTATTGTAGCCGCTGCCTCGAGGGTCGTTGGTCGGTGAAAGAAAGTTGACAACCCGAGCTCTTTGATAATCGCGAAGTCCGTACTTCCAAGCGACAGGCAAAGCCACCATGGCAGCAGCAATGCAAATTCCAAGAATGGATTTTCTGACTTTGCAAAAAATGATCATTGTGCCACCGATGGCAGTCAACATCATCGCAGTTCCTAAATCCGGCTGCTCCACAACTAGAATAAATGGAACACCTAAGATCATCAGCGGCCAGATCAATTGTTTCATCCCCATGCCAGCTCCCTGCACAGATCTTTGCGAAAGGATTTTGGACATGAGCATGATCAAACAGAGCTTCATTGTCTCTGAGGGTTGGTAATGAAAAAAGCCAAGATCGATCCACCGCTGAGCTCCCAGAGCGACTTTTCCAAAGAAAGTCACATAGAGGATCGCTCCCAAATTCAAAAAATAAAAAAGATAGGCGATTCGACTGATAATCGAATAATCAATCAAAGTGGCGATGAAAAAGCAGCTCCAGCCAGCTCCCAGCCAAACAATCTGATTTAAAAAGAGCGATTCAACTTCGACAGAGTGGGGGCCATGAGTGGCGCTGTAGAGATTGATCAGTCCCACGAGATTCAAAGCCAAAATCACCAGAACAAAATTCCAGTCGATGCGTTTAAATAGGGTTCTCTCTTCAACTTGGAGTGACAGTTCCATTATTATTCACCTTCCACAACGGCCGGGGCCGGAATTGCTGGCTTAGGGCCTTTTTGATTTTTCAGACCCTCAGCAATGATCTCAGGATGGTATTTGTCAAAATAAGCGCGAATGGTATCACGGACCATGGGTCCCGCCCCAGTGCTCCCGTGGCAAGAGTGCTGAGCCAAGGCCGCAACTGTAATCACAGGTTTATCAGCAGGCGCCCAGGCAATGAACCAACCGTTGTGTCTCTGATGAATCGGTCGATTTTCACATTTTGAATAGATATCACTGGCGGCAAATCCCATCACTTGTGAAGTCCCGGTTTTCCCAGCCATTTGCACTCCAGGAATTTTTAACCATTTTGCTGTCCCGCGATCGCCATTGGCGACTCGGCGAAGACCTTCTTTGACCACTTTGAAATTTTCAGGAGTCAGAGAAATACCAGTTCCCTGTTTTTCCTGAAGATCGCGAATCAATTTTGAAGAGGTCTCCTGCAAAACTTTGCCGTCATTATCGACGATTTTCTTGATCACGAAAGGGCGGTAGACTTTGCCTTCAAGTCCGATGGCATTGTAAGCCACTGCCAGTTGAATGGGAGAGGCCTGGACAAATCCCTGGCCGACGGCGACGCTGAGGTTTTCACCGGCCTGCCACTCTTCGCCAATTTGTTTCTTTTTCCATTCTGCAGAGGGCATGAGGCCAGCCACTTCTCGCGGCAATTCAATTCCTGTTTTCTGTCCCAATCCGAAAGTTGAGACATAGTTGTACATTTTGTCGATTCCCAGAGCGATTCCCATTTTATAGAAAAAGACATTGCTGGATCTCTCGAGCGCTTCATAAACACTGATGTTTCCATGTCCGCCGCGCAAATGATCGTGGTAAGGACGTCGACCAAACATCAGAAATCCGGGGCAATTGATGATAGTCGTGGGTGTAATTACTTTTTCTTGAAGAGCTGCAAGTGCCATAAAAGCTTTAAAAGTTGAGCCCGGAGAAAAATAATCTTGAATCACTTTGTTTCGCAAAGGCTTAAAGGGATCATTCACTAATTTTGACCAAAGCTGAGAGCCAATTCCACGGGCAAATTCATTGGGATCATAACTGGGAGCACTGACCCAAGCCAAAACCTCGCCATCCGTTTTCATGGCAATCAGGGCTCCCATGCGATCATTTTCTTTAAATGATTTGTAAGCCGCCTCTTGCACATCGCGATCAATCGTCAGAATCACATTGTGACCCGGATTTGGATCCTTGTCCTTGATCTGTTCTCCGTAAATGTTGGGAGTGGACGTGCTGGTTTCCCGGCCAAAGGCATCCACCTGCAGGAACTGCGTGCCATCTTCGCCGCGAATGTCTCGTTCCAGCACTTCCTCGAGGCCTGTTTGGCCAATGATATCCCCTTGTTCAAAGTTCAGCTGTCCCTTGTAGAGCTGATTGTAGAGAGGAATCTGCTTTTTTGAAATTTCGGCCACATAGCCAAAAAGCTGGGCGCCATTTTCAGCCAGTGGATAGTAGCGGACCACGGATTCTCGAATGTCGAGACCAGGAGTATCCAAACGGATGCGCTTCAATCGGAAAACTTCATCCCGACTGAGATTGTCCTTCAGTTTGATCTGCGCAAAGGGCCCGTTTTGTTTTCGCGATCTTTGAACTTTCTGAATGAGCTTCGGTGCTTCAAGTCCAATGATGGGTCCCACAGATTCAGCCAATTGATCCAGATTTTCAATGTACTGTGGAGAAATAATTGCTTCAAAGCCTGGATGGTTTTCCACCAGGATTTTTCCGTCTCGATCCAGCATCAATCCGCGCGGAGATGAAATCTTGATCTGCTTGATTCGGTTTTTTTCCGAGAACTCACGCAGTTCATCGCCTTGAATCACTTGTAAATACCAGAGACGAACAATGAAAATGGCAAAAGTAAAGGCAATTGCCAGATAGAAAATCCGGTAGCGCGGCAGGTACTCTTTGGTCTCTTCGGGATTTGAAATAAACTCACTCATGCTTCAAGGCCTCCGCTTTCTGGCAGAGTTTCCTTGTTCGTCATGCGATCCATCCAGGCAAAAACAATATAAAGAGGAATAGAAGTCAGAGCTGTAAAAACGATTTCAAAGAATCGGTGAAAAAGACTGACTGTGGCCGGGTTGGATTCAAACCATTTGGAAATGATGAAGTAAGCGAGATGATAGCAAATTCCGATCCCAAAGCTGGCCATGAGAAAGTAGCGTGAGCCTGGCCAGAACACTCTTTTTTTCACAAAGCTCATCACTGAAAACACAATCAATAAAGTCAGCCAAAGAACACCCAATGGCATGGCCGAAAAGGGGCGAAGAAAAAGAGCGACCAAATAGATGGTGGCAATTCCTTCAAGAGGTTTTCGGTAGAGAATCAAATACAAGACAAGGTTGAGCCATAAAAGAGGAGCCGGAAGACTGCCAAAAATTTGGAACCAGAAGGTGGTTTGAGCTCCGCACAGGATCAGAGTCATGAGCAGCACCAAAAGCAAATTCAAGTAATTAAAACGAATTGCTGGCACTGTTTATTCCCTCATTGTGATTCGGTCAGAGAGATCCTCATTCACAGCATTGAGAATCACAAAAACCTCTTCAATCTTGTCTGGGTCCACAACCGGCTTCAATTCGACTTTCAGAGAAACTGAAAAAGTCTTGTCTTCGACAGTGTCAACAATGGCTACAGGGAAGCCTTTGGGAAAAATATTATCAAGTCCGCTGGTCACGACCAAATCGCCAGTTTGAACATCTTCGGATTTTTCGACATAGCGAAGAGCGCAGGTTGAGGCATTTCGGCCTTCGACAATTCCACGGGCCCGGCTGCGGGCGATCACTCCGTCCACGACAGAGTAGCGATCAGTGATCAAAAGGACCTGCGAAGTGAAAGTCCCGGGTTTGAAAATATGACCAACCACTCCACCCACAGTGATCACGGCTTGGCCTGCTTTTAAACCGTGGTGAGTTCCTTTGTTGATTTGAAGAGTGTTATGGTCGCTGACCAGATCTTTGCTCATCACGCGGGCAGCAATCAGTTCCATTTTTGTCTTATTTTTGAAATCCAGCAGAGAATTGAGTCTTTCGTTTTCCTTGGTCAGCTCGGCCTGGCCCTCAAGTCGCGCCAAAAGTTCATTATTCTCGCTTTTCAATCGAAGATTTTCTTTTTTGATGTTGATCAGGTCCAGGTAAAGTTGAGTGTTGCTACGCACTCCATCGCTAAAAGAGAAAAAAGCAGTCTGAGTCAGAGAGGCCAAAAAACTGAAAGGTTTGTCATACCAACCCTGAGAATAGGGTTTTTGCTGCATATTGATAGAAATCAGCGGCAAGGAAAGCACGAAGACAAAAGAGATCACTTTTTTCAGATTGAAATTCAAGAAATTCAAATTCGGTCCCCTTCAATTTTGCCGCTGGTATCTATAACGCTAACAAAAGAAATTTCTGAATCCAACATTCTTTGTTGAGAAATTTTGATTGAAAAACCTATTTTACTCAGCAGATACTTCAAAGATTATTTCCGGAGGAAAAATGAGCGACAGTTTCAATCAGTTCAAAAAGCAACTCAATGTCGGTATCCAATCCAAAAGATGGTCTGTGAAAAGCATCACAGCCTTGGTTTTGTTCGGTGCCATCATTGCTGTTTTCGCCCTTTTTGGCTTCCCGAATCGCTTGAACAATTCGGCGGGAGCTAGTGGATTTGCTGGACAAGTGAACAATGCCCTGATCTCGGTGGCTGATTTACGCTCTGAGTCCGCTCGCTTGGAACAAATGTATGCGCCCATGTTTGGTGGACAAGGACTTGGGGATGCTCAGCGTCAGTTTGTGAGACAACAGGCTTTAGAGAACCTCATCACTCAAGAAGTGTCCTCGCAAAATGCAAAAAAGGCCGGAATCCTGGCAACAGATGCTGAAATTCAAGACATGATTGTCCGAGAACTGCCTTACTTTCAGGAGCAAGGCCGCTTTCAGCGAGATCGCTATTACCAAATTTTGCAGGCCAATCGCCTGACGCCAGCGGATTTTGAGGAAAAACTGCGCAAAGAAAAGGTCAATGTTCGAACTCAGCGTCTGTTTGAAGCCGCCTCACAGCCCCTCAGTTTTGAAATCGAAAAGATCAAAAATCTGCAAGAAAGCAAATGGAACGTCGGTTACGTGAAGTTCAATAAAGAAATGGCTTTAACCCAGATGAAATCCACAAATGCTCAAGCTCAGCTTTCCAATCCCGAATTCTTAAAGAGAACTCAGGATTACTACAATAACAACAAGGCCGAATTTGAAGTCCAACCCCAAGTGCTTGCCCAACACATTTTGATTAAAATTGGAAAAGACGTCAGCGAAGAGCAGGCCAAACAAAAAATCGAAGAGATCAAAGAGAAATCAAAAACCACGGATTTTGGAAAATTAGCAACTCAATATTCTCAGGACCAAGGCTCTAAAGTTAAAAATGGAGATTTAGGTTGGTTTGGGAAAGATCGAATGGTCTCTGAATTTGCAAATGCAGCCTTTTCGCAAAAACTTGGCGAAGTGGGCGAGCCCGTTCGAACAACTTTTGGTTATCACCTGATCAAAGTCAATGACCGCAAAGAAGCTGGGCAGAAGCCATTTGATCAGGTTCAAACTGAAATTGCGCAAAAATTGGTCGCCACAGATGCTTATGAAGGCGAAGTGCAAGCGCTTGAAAAGGCAATTGAGCAAGGTGATCTGTCGACTGTTGAAGCTCAAATCAAAAAAATGGGCTTAAAATGGGAAGAAACAGGATTTTTCGCTTTGAACGCGGATATGATTCCAAACCTCAATAGCCCCGAGGCCAGCAAAGCTGTTTTTGCTTTGCAAGAAGGCCAGTCCCTTTATCCTCATTTGGTCAAAGACGGAGCTGAAAGGTTTATTCTTCGTCTCAAGGCCACCAAGAAAGAGCCTTTTGTTGCCGATTCCAATTTTCGCGCTTCTATCGAAAGAGAAAGAGCCAATGATCTTTTTGGGTCTTGGATTGAAAATGCCAAGAAGACCGCAAAAATTGAAAGAAATCCGCAAGTTCTTTCGGGCCGCTAAGTGATTTTCTGGAAGCAGGTCCCCCTGCAATTCCGTTTTCAGGGGGAGTGGATCTTGGTGGATTTCGCACTGGGAGTGAGCCAAGAAATCAATCCCCTCTCTGGGATGACAGTCAATCTGAAGAAGGTCCTGGAGTGGCTTGAAGATTTTCAGTCGCAAGTGAAATCTCAGAATTTCACTGCTTGGAATGATTTTTTCATCTTCAGCTTTTCCCAACTGCAAAAAAAAGTATTGTCCGAAAGTGCACAGCTAACAGCTCTGCAAGTGAATTTTTTTGATCACTCGCAGCTGCGCTTTCAAAACAATCAAATGACCTTCTCCCAGACAGCATTGGTCAGTGATGAAAGCGGAGTGAAAAAATGGACTGCTTTTTTTCAAATGGATCAGTTCAAAACTCTTCCCAGGATTGAGTGGCCTCAAAAATTCACTGGTGCTTTCGATCCAGCTTCTTTGATCTTTTCGCTTTTTCAATTTCCAAAACCTTTTCGAATTGAAATTCAAAATCCAACGACCAAAGAGTCTTTGGTTTTAAACAGCCCCTGAACGTTTCTTGGAATAGCCTTTTCCCCATTTTCTCGCTCCCGGTAAGCAAGCGAAGAGAAATGGCAAAAGCAGACGCCGTGGAGAAATTCTTCGCACATAATAAAAAATCCAAGCATCCAAAGTGGCCGGGATCCAAAGCGGTGGGCGCTCGGTTTGGATCGTCCTGAGGATCAGATTGGCAATTTTTTGAGGGTTGGAAAAAGAAAGCCGCATCATCTTTTCAACAAACGGGGTCATATGAGAATAATAATCCTGATAGGGACCGGACTTGGAAAGCTTGGGATCTGAGAGGACCGTGTAGTGCACGTTATGAAAAGAACTGGAGCGAATAAATCCAGGTTGTATCAGAGAAATATCAATTCCCAGTGGTTTGCACTCATACCAGAGAGCCTCGCAAGCTCCTTCCAGGGCATATTTTGAAGCGCTGTAAGAGGCCATTGTCGGCATTGCCAACATTCCGCTCACCGACGAAACACAGATAATTTTTCCGCGACCTTGGGTGCGCATAAAGGGTAAAACCAATCGGATGAGCCCCATTGGACCGAAATAATTGGTGGCCATTTGCTTGGTTTCATCGGTGTCTGTCATGTGCTCCACAACTGAGCGATAGGAAATGCCGGCATTGTTGATCAGGATATTGACTCCGCCCCACTTACTGTTGATTTCATCAATCAGAGTTTCCCGCCCATAAGACGAAGTCACATCCAATTGACGGATCCAAAATCGATCGTCTTCAACAAACTCTCTTTTTAATTTTTCCAGCGAATTTTCTCGAGCCGTAATCACAACTCGGTAATGGGAATGACGATAAAGGATTTTTGCCAAGGCCCAGCCAATTCCAGAGCCACAGCCAGTGACCAGCACCACAGGTTTGAACTCCTGCTGACCTTTTTTCCGCTGGATCCGATAGACCAACCATCGAAGCATTCAATCCCCTTAGTATGATTCTCACTAATTTCGGAGGTATGTGCAATCTGGCAGTTCAAATGGATGGGAGCAGTTCGGTGAATAAATGCTGCAGCGTTTTCTGAACGCCTTGACGAATGTTTCGTTCAAGCACTCTGACTATCGTCGGCCCATAGGCAGACGATAAGGCGAGCAAAGAAAACGTTCTTCCTTTGGTCCACTTGCCCGTCGGCCACGATGGCCGTCTGGGAGCCTTCACATGGACGGACGCACGAACGTTTACCACCGGCACCGCTGTGCTCGAGACTCCCAAATCAAACTTTCAAATGAGAAGATTGGAAAGCGTCTGGAAAAAGATCCCCGAATTTCAAACTCCGCTGAATCCCATGGATATTGGCCAAATGCACTCGGGTCGAGTCATTGGCAAATTCAGAAATCACTTGTCGGCAAAATCCACAGGGCGGCCAAGCCACATCCTGATCGGTGACGACAACCAGATCCTGAATTTGCAAGGAGCCCTTTTCACTGACGGCTTTCCAAATGGCCACACGTTCGCCACAGACAGTTCCGCCGTAAGAGGCGTTTTCGATATTGCATCCTGAAAAGACAAGGCCGTCTGAAGTCCGCAGTGCCGCTCCGACTTTGTGTTTAGAATAAGGAGAATGAGAATTTTTCCTGGCTTCAACCGCTTTGGCGTGCAGTTCAGCGAGTGAAGTTGTCATGCTTTGAAACTCCCTGGAATGCTATAGCCAAGATCGCTCAAAAGCTGAGTCAGTCGAATCAGGGGCACACCCTCAATCGCTGAAAAATCCTGACTGCGAACTTGCTTGAGTAGCACCAGCCCTGATTTTTCAATTTTATAAGAACCAGCGCAATCAAAAGGTTCATCCCTTTTTAAATAGGCTTCGATTTGCTCGGAGGTCAGCTTTCGCATTTCAATTTCAGTGACATCCAAAATCGCATGAGGCTGTCCTTTATTGATCACATGCACAGACGTGATCAAACGGTGAGTAGAGCCCTGCATTTTTTGAAGTTGTGCGAAGGCGTTTTCAAAAGTCAGTGGTTTTCCCAGAATTTCACTTCCGAAAGCGACGACTTGGTCCCCGCCAATCACGCAGTTGTCCGGTTGAGACAAGCTTTGAGCTTTGGCTTGAGCCAAAGTAGAGGCCAATTCAATCGGATCGCGGATTTTTCCCTTGAGGGCTTCTTCGTCGCATTTGGGAGCTTGAAAAATGAAAGGAAGGCCTAATTTTTCAATCAGCTCTTTTCGGTAGGGGGAGGTGCTGGCCAAGACTAATTGCGTCACGGGTTTCTCTGATGATTTCATAAATGGATTTCCTGAACTTTCTGGAATTTCTGCAGTCCCTGAAGGATTTTGATAATTATTCTCAAGAAAAACGAGCCATGCTCCCTGATTTCAGGTAAAAGGGGCCACCTATGATGCATGATCGAGATCCTCAAATGAAACTTCCTGATATTGCCAGTGACAGACCTGAATTGTCCTTGGCCGGTGCATTGGATTGGGTGGGAATGAGAGGGATTGAAGTCCCTATTTTTCTTTTGGATCAAGAAGGTCACCTCTATCGGACGGCGGCTCGGGCCAGCACTTTTGTGAGTCTTGAAAATCAAGATTCACGGGGAATTCATATGAGCCGGCTTTTCAAAGACTTGCAAGCAGAACTTGGCCGTTCGCCATTGGATTTTCCTTTAATGGCTGGGGTTTTGGACCAGTTTCTGTCTTCTCACGAGGGGCTTTCGCAAAAAGCCAAACTGGAAGTTGAATTTCAAGCTTTAGCAGAGCGAAAAGCCTTGAAATCAGACAACAAAGGCTGGCGGACCTATCCAGTCAAAATGTCAGCAAGCCTGCAAAAAGCAAAAGAGCCTCGGTTTTACCTGGAAACTCTTGTGACTTATTCAAGCACTTGCCCAGCTTCGGCGGCTCTTTCGCGACATTTGATTCAGGAAAATTTCAAGAATCATTTTCGCGGCCAGGATTTGGATTTTAAAGATGTTTATGATTTTTTGGGGACCACCCACGGAATTATAGCCACACCTCATGCGCAAAGAAGCCAGGCGAGAGTGAAAGTGGAAATCAACCCTACGGATGGATTTAATTTTGATCAACTGATTGGGCTTGTGGAAGAGGCCTTGCAAACTCCTGTTCAGACTTTAGTGAAAAGAGAAGATGAACAAGAATTCGCTCTGCGAAATGGTCAAAACCTCATGTTTTGCGAAGATGCCGCCCGCCGAGTGCAGGCGATCTTCATGCAAGAGCCATCAATTTTAGATTTTATTGCTCAAATGAGTCATTTGGAAAGCCTGCACCCTCACGATGCTGTGAGTGTCGTGAGCCGAGGGCTTGAACTGCATAGCTTTGAATAAGGACAGATCATGGAAACATTGATGAAAGAACTGACGAAAATTCCGACTCTTCCGCGCAGCCATTCGGAAGAGAAAATCATCAAGCGCGAGCGATTGGATGAAAAAGCTTTCAAGCAAATGATTCGCGCCATGAATCTCAAAGTTACGGATCAGAGGCTGACGATTTTAGAGTCTTTGCACGAAGGCCGGGCGCATGTCAGTGCTCAAGAGGTCTTTGAATCGGTGAGTGAGCGGTTTCCTGAAATGGGATTTGCCACAGTCTATCGATTTTTGCGAACTCTCACTGAAAATGGATTCGTCACCGAAGTCCGCATGGGGGGGCTGCCAGCTCGCTATGAGCTCACTCCCAAATCTCACCATGATCACCTGACCTGTGTGGCCTGTGGAAAAATCTGCGAATTTGAAAACTCACACATTGAACAGCTGCAAGAAAAAGTCGCCAAGCAGTTTGGCTTTAAACTGACCTCCCACGTGCTTGAGCTCTATGGCATTTGTCCGGATTGCCAAAAGCGCCAGACGAAATAAGATAGAAATTGATGCGCCTTGCTCAAATGCCATCGCCCATTGTCGTCTCTCAAAGCGGGTTGCATTCAAGGTGACAGTTTGAGGCTTTTTTGCGATTCTGCGCCGTATGGCTGATGACTTTGACGGAATTATTATAAAGGGAGCTCGCGAGCACAATCTTCGTGACCTCAATTTAAAAATCCCTCGCAATAAAATCACTGTGATCACAGGACTGAGCGGGAGCGGAAAATCCTCTCTGGCTTTTGACACCATCTATGCGGAAGGGCAAAGGCGCTATGTCGAAAGCCTTTCGGCCTATGCCAGAAATTTTCTGGAGCAAATGAAAAAACCCGAGGTTGATTCAGTCACGGGCTTGAGTCCCGCCATTGCTATCGATCAAAAGTCAGTCAGCACCAATCCCAGATCAACAGTCGGAACGGTCACCGAAATTTACGACTATCTTCGCCTGCTCTTTGCCAAGATTGGTGTGCCAGAATGTCCAACTCATAAAATTCCAGTGAGCAGTCAGACTCCTCAACAAATTCTTGAAGATGTCTTGAAAAAAGAAAATGGCCATAAATTTTATCTCCTCGCTCCAATGGCTCAGGGGAAAAAAGGTGAATTTTTAGCCGAGTTCCAGCGCTGGGCCCGCAAGGGTTTTGTCAAAGCCAAAGTCGACGGCAAATTCATTGACCTGGAGTCAGCACAAAAGTTGGCAAAGACTCGAGCTCATGACATTGATCTGGTGGTGGATCAGTTGGTTCTCAAAGACAATGTCAGATTGAGACTTGCGGAAAGTATCAACACAGCTCTTTCGATGGCCGATGGCCGCTTGGTGATTGAAAGCACGGCGGGCGATCGAACCGCTTATTCTCTCCATTCCGCCTGTCCGATTTGTGGCTATGGCTTTCCCGACCTAGAACCCAGGCTTTTTAGTTTCAACAATCCTCGTGGAGCTTGTGAGACTTGCAATGGACTGGGGACTTTGGACTTGGTCGAAGAAGAGCAATACTCTTATGGTGATGATGGCAAGGTCCTTGAGAAAATTCGCTATCGCTACAAAGATGAAAAGAAAATTTCTGAAGATGACGAAGAGTCTGAAGATTTGGATCTTTCAATCTGTCCCACTTGTCACGGGACTCGATTGAAAGAAGATGCGCTCAATATCAAAATTCAAAAAGCCAATATCGCTGAGCTTGCTGATCTCAGCTGCACGGAATTGCGCGATTGGACGGCAGGACTTGAAACCAAAGCCAAAGAGCAGCTGATTGCCGATAAAATCAAAAAACAGATTCTTTCTCGCTTGGATTATATGATCCGCGTGGGAACAGGTTACCTTTCCCTCAATCGCTCTTCTCGCACTCTCTCTGGCGGTGAAGCGCAGAGAATCCGTTTGGCGACGCAAGTGGGATCTTCCTTGATCGGCTGCTTGTATGTGATGGACGAGCCTTCCATTGGACTGCATCCCAGGGACCATCATCGACTTTTGCAAATCATTGGTGAATTGAAGGATCGTGGAAACACGATCCTTTTGGTCGAACATGACGAAGACACCATGCGCTTTGCGGATTATTTGATCGACCTGGGGCCACGAGCTGGAAAGCTCGGTGGGCAATTGATGGCCGAGGGCACTCCTGAAGAAGTTGAGAAAAATCGAAACTCGATGACCGGCCGCTATTTGAGCGGTGAACTTCGCATTCCGACTCCGACCACAAGGCGAAAAGGGAATGGACATAAAATCCGCGTTTTTGGAGCGAATGGCAATAACCTGCAAGATGTGGATTTGGAAATTCCGCTTGGAACTTTCACCTTAGTGACTGGTGTTTCAGGCAGTGGCAAATCGACATTGATCATCGACACGCTTTACAAAATTCTGGCGCAAAAATTTTATGATAATTCTTCGCAGCCTTCGCCTTATAAAAAAATCGAGGGGTTGGAGAATCTGGACAAGGTGATTGATATCAATCAAAGGCCAATTGGGCGAACTCCGCGGTCAACACCTGCGACCTATGTAGGGCTATTTCCGTTGATTCGCGATCTTTTCGCTGCTTTGCCAGAATCCAAGCTTCGCGGTTACACTCCGGGTCGCTTCAGTTTCAATGTCAAAGGCGGCCGTTGTGAAACCTGTCAGGGGCACGGACAGATCCGGATGGAAATGCACTTTTTGGCCGACGTCTTTGTTCAATGCGATGTTTGCAATGGCGCTCGTTACAATCGAGAGACTTTGGCCATTAAATACAATCACAAATCCATTGCCGATGTTTTGGCCATGAGTGTGGAAGAAGCTCTGGAGTTTTTCAAAAACCA
>JBGGMM010000173.1:0-4308 GCA_041288045.1 Pseudobdellovibrionaceae bacterium
GTCTGACCATGGCTTGCTACTAAAGAGTGAAACCCTTCCGGCAGGTGAAGGATCGCAAAGTATCCATTTTCACTCGTCGCTTTTAAATTTGGATCCGGAAGCAGCAAGCTGTTGAAATAAACGGGGTGATACTGCTCCATGAACTCGACATCGACTTCGGCTCCAGCGAGAGGCCTTCCATCTTGCATCACTTGTCCCCAGACAACAGAACCTGTCTCTGCCACTTCGCTAGATAAAGATTGGTCCCGGATGATCTTTTTAAGAGCTTGCATCATTGCTTGTGGGAAAAGTGGCATTTGTTTTTCGCTTCCACTTTGGACTAGGAACATCGCCGATTGATAGCCTTTGGCTTCTGTTCTTAAAATTCCCCAAGATCCTTTTTGAATCTGATCAAAATGATAGGTGCCTTTTTCATCCGTCTTGCTTTCAGTATTCAGAGAAGCCAGCAAGACTTGGGCAGATATCGGTTTCTGTCGACCTGTTGAGCGAGACATCAGCCCTTCCGGATTTTTATAAAAATCACCGAACCGGCCGGCCACATCGTGCGTCACTTTTTCAATCGTGATTTTGGCCTTCTGTGCCTGCGATCTTGAACTGTATTGAGAAAGCTTCAAAACACCCTCACCAAGCACCAAACCAGAGCGCGTGTCCACCATTTGTGCCTTGAGAGTTCCAGACAGTTTAGCCACACCGATGTCATAGGTGCTGTTTTTCATATCGACGCGCGCCGATTCTT
Organism: Pseudobdellovibrionaceae bacterium; assembly: GCA_041288045.1. Lineage (GTDB taxonomy): Bacteria > Bdellovibrionota > Bdellovibrionia > Bdellovibrionales > Bdellovibrionaceae > 21-14-0-10-47-8. Next base: position 737 of record JBGGMM010000173.1, read on the forward strand.
TTGGAACTTCGTTTTCATAACGCGCCATTTGAATTTGCCATTGTGAGGACCCTGATGGAAGCCCCTTCACTTCGATCATTCCACTGAGCTGATGAAGTCCGTTTTCGTTTCTCACCTGAACATCAGCAGTCTGCACGGAGCTTCGATCCAAAATGGTTCCGTCCGCTTGCAGTGATTGAACAATGACCGGCGACTGATTTTCTTTGGATGCATCAAGTTCTTTTTTCACTTCTTCAATTTTCTCTGCCGCTAATTTTCGAAAGCTTGGAAGCTCCCAATCCTGATCGAGAGTCGAAAATTTTTCCTGAGCCATTTGCAAGCGCCTTTGGTCGGCTGGTGGAAGCTGATCAAGCCAAGCTGCTTCATTCTGACTTCGTTCAATGTCACCACGAGAAAAAACCATTTGCCGAAGAACGATTTTTTTGGCGGTGAGACTTTGCACTGGTGACCTTGTCGCAAACTGTGACCATTCATCTTCGGTTGTTAATTGCGTTGCCGGTTTCGAGCGAAGAAGATCCCATTCATTCCAAGATTTATTTTCATGTTGATGAACTTCATCGAACGCCACGCGTGGAGGCTCAGCCTTAGAAGTTTGAATAGTCAAAATTTTCCGAAATGAAATGACCCGGTGTTTTTGCACAAACGATGGCCATGCTGCGAGCAAAGTCACAACAGCAATCAGAAGCTTTCCATGTTTGAGGTCCATCTTGAGAGTATCCACTGAATACTCTCAGGATATTTAGAATGCTCTGAAATCGTCAATAACGTTGCGATCCTCGCGACTTAGGTTAAGCTTAGCGCGAATTTCTTTTCCCACTTTTTTGGCTTCTGACAGGTCGGTCCCGGACTGGACATAGCCTCGACTGTCACGCACCTCAATCAGGACTTCGACATCGACCTCGTAGGGTCGGCGATCGCCCAGAATGACGACCTTGGCGTAGGCACGTTCTTTTGATTTCACTGGATCAAATTTTGGATCTGGTTTTCGACTAAAGTATTGAGAATAAAACGTTCTCTGATTTTCACTGATGGTTCGAGGCTCACCAATAGCGGCCTCGACCGCTCGCTTAATATCTCCCAAAGAAAGATTTTGATTTTTGATTCGATAGCCCTCAGTCGCACACCCTAAGGCTAGGGCCATCAGAAAGCCCGCGAAAAAACGCATCATTTCTTTTGAGCCTTGTTCCAGTCATCCAAAAAGGATTTGATCCCTTTGTCGGTCAAAGGGTGATGAGTCATTTGCTGCATCACCTTGAAGGGAATCGTTGCGATGTCCGCACCGATCACAGCCGCATGCTGAATATGCATAGGGCTTCGAACGCTGGCGACGAGGACCTCAGTTTCAAATTCATAGTTGTGATACATCTGTACGATTTCTTCGATCAGTTCCATTCCATTTTGTCCGACATCATCCAATCGGCCCACAAAGGGAGAAACCATCGTGGCGCCTGCCTTTGCCGCCAGAAGTGCTTGAACTGGAGAAAAAACCAAAGTCACGTTTGTCTTGATTCCTTCTGACGTGAGTTTTTTCACAGCAATCATGCCGTTTTCTGTCATTGGAATTTTCACCACAACATTGTCCGCAAGCTTGGCAATTTCTCGCCCCTCACTGAGCATCTGTTCCGCTTCAAGACCAATGACTTCTGCTGAAACTGGCCCGCTGACTTCTTTGCAGATCATTTTGATCACTTCAAAAAAAGGCTTTCCTGTTTTGGCCACCAAAGATGGATTGGTGGTCACGCCATCAACCCACCCTCGCATGTGAGCGGCTCTGATTTCTTCAATGTCTGCTGTGTCGATAAAAAATTTCATTCGAGCTCCGATATAAAAAGACTACGTCCCTGAGCAAAAAATTCAACATGAGATAAGGGCTGCATGGATCTTACTAGTTGATTGAGCGTTTGTCCAAGAACTGGATGGATGTAGTCTCCCCAGGCCTCGGAGGCGCAGCGCAGTGTCAGCGCGTCGGTATGCAAGAGCGGGCTGGGAAGGTTCTGACCCGGAAAAAGACGGACCATTCCATCAATTGTCAAAAGTATCAGATTTAAAGACGGGGAGCTTAATCTTTGCTGATTCTCAGTGGTGTGCAAAAAATGAAAAATGTCTTCAAGATTTTTCGTCGTATCAACTTTTGCCACAAGCACAAGCTCAGAGTTCAGATCTTCAGACCTCTGGTTGAGATACTTTTTGTAAATCGAGGACACTTCTGTGACTTCGCCAAGGCTCTGAAATTGGTGAATCACTTTCTGCAGTCGAGAAAGTCCCGCCATCAGATCAACTGAAATCCAAATCAATGATTTGTGCCTTTCAATCATCCCTTCAAGACATCCTGTAAAGTGTAGAGACCTTTTTTTTGTTTAACCAACCATTGGGCCGCGATCAGAGCTCCTTCGGCAAAAAGCCTCCGGTTCAATGCTCGATGTTCAAAAGTCAAAGTTTCGCTCTCGCCCATGATCTGAACCTGGTGAACTCCAAAAACACCGCCCCCGCGCAAAGCCAAAGGATCGGGCAGCTTCCGGCCAACAACACTTTCCAATTTTTGCTGAAGCAAAAGGGCAGTTCCGCTCGGTTTGTCTTTTTTGTGACGGTGATGCGTTTCTTCAATTTGAAAATCATAGTTGGAAATTGCCGTCAACGCCTCGAGCGCTTTCACGAGTGTCGCGACGCCAAGGCTCATGTTTGGTGCCCAAAGAACTGGTATCGACTCTTGAGCTTTTTTCAGGACTTTAAAGTCTTTTTCAGAAATTCCTGTGGTACCAGAGATGAGGGGAATTTTATTTTCAATTGCGAAAGCCACTGCGGATTGAAAAATTTCGGCAGATGAAAAATCAATCAGAACATCAATTTCCTTAAAGTCTTTGGCGTCTAATTTTTTGCCGGCCTTTAAAAAATGGGGGGCCTTGCCGTCTTTGCTAATTCCCAAAGCAGGCACCATTGTCGATGATTCAGAGACGAGATGAGCGATCTCTTGGCCCATGCGTCCGCTGGCTCCAAAGACAGCAACTCTCATTTTTTTCATCACAACAGACCTTTTTGTCGCATTGCTTTTTTCAGTTTCTCGACGTGCACATCCGCCAAAGTGACCAATGGCAGTCGACATTCTGGACTTTGAATAATTCCCATCAAATGAAGGGCTTTTTTCACTGGGATGGGGTTGGCTTCAACAAACAAAAGGTCAATCAGTTCGCGATTCTCAGTCGCTTTTTGCTCGAGCATGGCTTGAGGCAAAATATGAGAAGCGACTGAAATCACTCCGTCCCCGCCAGCATTCATAAAATCATCATAGCTTGCATCGTCTCCTGACAGCAGAAGGAAAGATTCACCGCAGATCTGTCGGATCTGCCGATCCAATTCGATATTGCCCGAAGCCTCTTTGATCCCATAAACATTGGGGTGCTCGCTCAGCTTTTTGATTGTTTCCATTTCCAAAAAGGTGATTGTGCGTGAAGGAACATTGTAGAGAATATTTGGAATTTGAGTGGCGTCGGCAATGGCTTTGAAATGCTCCAAAAGACCTCTTTGCGGAGGTTTATTATAGTAGGGAACGACAACCAGAATGGCGTCCGCCCCAA
>JBGGMM010000174.1:0-4293 GCA_041288045.1 Pseudobdellovibrionaceae bacterium
AAACTGCGGCTCCTTACTCTTGCAACTGGACTGTGCCAAAACGTGTGGGAAGAACTCATCAAATCCAGGTCAAAGCTTACGATGCAGCTGGAAATGTGGGCTCTCAAACCATCAGTGTGAAATCGAATTAATTTAAAACGGACGGATTCAAAGGCCACTTGTAGAAGTGGCCTTTGAATCCAAAATCGGGGGAATTTTTATGAAACAACAAATACTGGGCTTACTAACGACCTTTCTTTTCACCGGACTTGCGCAGGCTCAGCTGGCTCCTTTGCCAGTGGGCAATACAGGTCTTGCCTCCAAATATACAAACGATGCTGGCATCAGCGCAGATCCAAACGTCATTTTTAGTGATGACTTTGAATCTTACACCGGGACCAGCCAGCTGACCACCAAGTGGAGCAGCTACTACCAAAGCAGCAACACTCGCATTGCCACTGAAGCTGGAAACTTTTTCGGCGGAGCCAAAGCACTTGAAATGACTTTGCCTCAAGTTTCTCAAGAAGTTTCCAATGCAGTTGTGAAAAACCTCAGCACCACTCAAGATGTACTGTTCGTGAGAATCTACACCAAATTCGATCCAGGTTATGATGTGAATGTGAGTTCGAATCACAACGGAATTCGAATTTCTGCCAAGTACCCAGGACCAGGAAGAATCCCAAGTGGATCAGATTTTTTCCTATTTTTGATGGAAAACGCCATTGATTACGGCGAAGCCGATCCTGGATACACTCGTCTTTACACTTATCACCCTGAGCAAAGATCTCAGTGGGGAGATATCTTTTATCCAAATGGAAAAGTTCTTCCGATCGATGGAGTGCCAGGTGATTTTGGACCTTACTTCGTTTCTCGTCCGAATTTCATTCCACAAAGAGGTCGCTGGTACAGCTATGAGTTGATGGTGAAAGCCAACACTCCAGGCCAGCGCGATGGCCGTGCCGCCATGTGGATTGATGGAAATCTCGTGGCTGATTTTCCAAACCTTCGCATGCGCGATATCAGCACTTTGAAAATCGATCAGATTCAATTGGAACTTCACTCGCAATCCGGCGGAAGTCTCAATCGTCAGAACAAAAAATATTATGACAACGTCGTCGTTGCAAAATCCTACATTGGACCCGTGCAATCAGGGACAACGCCCCCCCCACCTCCGCCACCATCACTGGCTGCACCTACAAACTTACGAGTGGTGTCGATTGCTTACAACCAAGTCAAACTGCAGTTTGATGACTCCAACTCAACTGAGAGTGGATTTCAAGTTCACAGAAAACTGGGAAGCTCCGGAACTTTATCTCAAATCGGAACAACCGCTGCTCAGTCTTATGATGACAACTCGGTTGCTGCTTCCACTCAGTACTGCTATCAAGTGAAAGCTTACAACTCTTCTGTCGTGTCAGCTTCTTCAAATGAAATTTGTGTCACCACAGCTGCTGCTCCGACCGCAAACTTAGCACCAAGCGTGAGCATCACCTCTCCAGCTTCTGGATCTAGCTTTTCAGCTGGGATGAACGTTGCCATCAATGCTTCAGCATCAGATTCTGACGGATCTGTTTCAAAGGTGGAATTCTTCAGTGGTTCAACGAAGCTGGGTGAAGATTTAACATCGCCATATTCAATGACCATGAGCAATGTTGCTGCAGGATCTTACAGCCTCACAGCAAGAGCGACTGATAATTTAGGCGCAACTAAAACTTCATCTGCTGTCAGCATCACAGTCAATTCTGTGACTCAACCTCCGCCTGCGAACGTGGGACCAAGTGTGAGCATCACTTCACCTGCAAATGGATCTAGCTTTTCAGCTGGGATGAGCATCGCAATTAACGCCAATGCCTCGGACAGTGATGGCTCGATTGCAAAAGTAGAATTCTTCAACGGATCTGTGAAATTGGGAGAAGATTTATCTGCTCCTTACTCTCTGACAATGGGTAATGTTGCTGCGGGTTCTTACAGTCTCACAGCAAGAGCCACTGACAATGCAGGAGCCATCGCTAACTCTGCAGCTGTCAGCATCACTGTTAATGCTGTCACTCAACCTCCACCATCTGGCACAAGTGTGACTCTATTGACTTCGCAAATTCCAGTCCAAGTGAACTTGAATGATGGTGTGTCTTACGAGCTCGGCATGCGATTTACATCCACTGCCGCAGGAAAAATCATGGCTATCCGATTCTTGAAAGCTTCGTCTGAGACTGGCACTCACACTGGAAAGATCTACTCTTCTTCAGGTGCCCTACTGGCTTCAGTTGTGTTCTCTTCTGAGACAGCTTCGGGATGGCAGCAAATGAATTTGGCATCACCTTTGTCGATTGCAGCGAATACTGAGTACACAGTTTCAGTCAATACAGGTGCTGGATACTATGTCGCCACCAATAACGGAATGGCTTCGCAGATTTCCAATGGAAGCTTGAGAAGTGTTGTCGGTAACAATGGTGTCTACGGCTCCGTCGGTTCTCGTCCAACAAACAGCTTTGAGAGCTCGAACTACTTCCGAGACATTGTGTTCGTAGCCGACAGTGGAACCACCACTCCTCCACCGCCTCCAAGTGCTGACACTCAAGCACCGCTTGCGAGCATCACTTCTCCAGTCAATGGAGCGCTTGTGAAGGCTGGATCTGTGATCACAATCTCAGCCAGTGCTTCTGACAATGTGGGAGTCTCTCGAGTGGAGATCTACACCAACGGCAATCTCCGTTGCACAAAAACTGCGGCTCCTTACTCTTGCAACTGGACTGTGCCAAAACGTGTGGGAAGAACTCATCAAATCCAGGTCAAAGCTTACGATGCAGCTGGAAATGTGGGCTCTCAAACCATCAGTGTGAAATCGAATTAGCACCACCGCCGCTGCGGCGGTAAAAATCGAGAGAATCCGTTTTGAAGCGGGTTCTCTCGCCTTTCCTGGTTTCCTGGACAGTTCATTGCGTAAAGACCTGGTTAACCATGCAAGAATTTGAGACAAAATGTCATCGCCTGGGACTTCCTTTCCCCATTGACCGCTCTTAATCAATATTCAATCAAGCATATTTGTTGCTTTCACCTAGCTTTTTGGCAGGAGGATGTATGCCCATTTTAGTTGCGGAAAATTTTCCGGCTTCTCTCTTTCAGGAGGAGGCCAATCGGCGACTGAAAACATTTGGGCCCAACTCTTTGCCTCAGGACCAGCCTTCGAATTTCAGAAACCGATTGAAGCGAATTTTGCGTGAGCCTATGTTGGTTTTGCTGGTCTTAGTTGCCGCCATTTATCTAATCCTCGGTGAGACAGCCGAAGGGATTCTCATCAGCGCTTCGGTTCTGCTGGTCATCGGCATTGCTTATGCTCAGGAACTTCGATCTGAAACCGCCCTCACAGCTCTGAAGAAACTTTCAAGCCCAAGAGCTCTAGTCTTTCGAGATGGAGAAGAAAAAAGAATCTCCGCTGAAGAACTTGTCCCTGGGGATTTGGTTTCCATTCATGAAGGGGACCGCATTCCGGCTGATGGCTACCTTCTGCAGGGTTCGAGTCTCTTGGTGGACGAATCCCTTCTCACTGGAGAATCCTTTCCAGTGGTGAAAAAGCCCCTCGTTTCGCAATCCCGCACTCAGGAGGAGCCTCATCTAGGTGAAATCGACGCGCTTTTTTCAAGCACTCTGGTCGTTGGTGGACGCGGTCTGATGCGTATCACTCGAACCGGGGCCAAAACAGAAGTGGGAAGCATTGGCCAAAGTCTTTTCTCAACGATCACCACAGATTTTTTTCTCTCCAAAGAAATCACAAAAACCGTGCGGCTTTTTGCAATTGTCGGCCTGGCGATTTGCCTTTTGATTGTTTTCGCCATCGGCATTCAGAAATCAGATTGGCTGGCTGCTCTGCTTTCTGGGCTGGCGGCCGCTATGGCCCTTCTGCCTGAAGAATTCCCAGTGATTCTTTCTATTTTCACAGCCATGGGCGCATGGCGTTTGGCAAAGGTTGGAGTTCTTGCAAGGAACTCACAGGCCATCGAGCGCCTGGGGGCGATCACCGACCTTTGCGTTGATAAGACAGGAACATTAACCTGTAATAAAATGTCAGTGGCCGCCCTGAGCCTCAATGGCAAAACTTTTTGGACCCATGGATTTCCAATCACTGGCTTGAGCGAAGACGCCAAAAACCTATTGCGCTTTGGGGCTCTGGCAAGCCCCCTTCACCCAATGGATCCGATGGAAAAAGCCCTTCACTCTCAAGCCTCTCAGTTCGAGAAAAATGGCAACAGCCCTCATTCTCAATTTCAATTTATTCGCGAATACCCTCTTTCAACAGAGTTCTTAGCAACTTCCTTT
>JBGGMM010000175.1:0-8926 GCA_041288045.1 Pseudobdellovibrionaceae bacterium
AGTTCGAGCACTTCGATTTCTTCTCTTCTTTGGTGGACCGAGCTTCGAATGCAATTGGAAATGACGAAAAGAGTGGCGCCAATGATCACAATGGCAAAGACCATTCCGGACCAGTTAATAGCGCTGGCAACTTGAGAGTAATTTTTCACCCATTCTTGCCCGTAAGAGACTTCGTCGACACCGGCTTGCTGCTTGAGAGTCTCTGCCACTTCTTGCATGGCTAAGAGCTGTTGGTCGGGAGCAATTTTTTTCGCCAATGAAAATTGAAAGCTTGCGGGGATGGCTTTGAGCAATTCTGGGTCGGCGAGAAGGTCCGGGGCGTAGCTGGCCATTTGCTCTTGGAATTGGGTGAGCGCTTTTTCGTTGGAAACGAATTCAATTTTATCTAATTTATCGTTGGATTTGAGATTGGTTTCAATTTGCTGGATGGCGTCTGGTGAAACTGTTTCGCTTAAATAAACTGTCATCTGCAGGGATTCCCCCCAGAGAGTCAGAATTCTTTGCAGATTTTCACCCACCATGAAAACTCCGCTAATGACGGCGAAGCTTGCAGTCAAAACCAGAGCCGTGGAAAATTTCAGAGCGAATTTTTTCATTTCAGATCCCCGCTGAGAAGTCCGTCTTGGATCTGCAGGGTTCGCTTTTTTCTTCGCTTCACAAGCTCGTGATCGTGAGACGCGACGAAGACGGTTGTGCCTTGGGCGCAGACTCGCTCAAGGAGATCCATGATTTCTTCGCTGAGGCGTGGATCGAGATTCCCAGTCGGCTCGTCGGCGATGAGGACTCCGGGTTGGTGCACAAGAGCCCTTGCGATGGCTGTTCGTTGTTGCTCACCGCCTGAGACGAATTCGGGGAGCTGATGGGCTTTGTGGGAAAGGCCCACTTGCTCGAGAATGTCGGAGACTCTTTTTTGAATTTGGTGCTGGCGATCGCCTCTCACCGACAAGGGGAGGGCGATGTTTTCGAAAAGTGTGCGATCTTTCAGCAATTTGAAATCTTGAAAGACGACACCGATGCGGCGGCGGAAAAAGGGGACTTCTTTTGCTGAGATTTTCGACAGGTCAAAGCCGGCGACCTTGATTTGGCCCGAGGTGATTTTATCAAAGGCCGACATCATTTTAAAAAGCGTGGTCTTACCAGCGCCGCTCGGTCCGGTGAGAAAAACAAATTCGCCCTTATCGACAGTCAAATCGATATTTTTCAGCGCGTGCACGGGCCCTGGGTAAGTTTTGTAGACATGAGAGAATTCGATCATCCCTCAATTTTAGAACTGTGTGCCGGTGTTGTCTCAGACTCTCAGGTCGAGGTCTGACGTTTGCCGAGTCCAGATTTCAGCTCAGCGAATACTCCCACTGAGCAATTGGTCGAGCACTCGATTGTGCTGCTGCTTCAGAGCCGACTGAATCGCATCGGTCGTGCGCGCAGAGCCATTTTTCAAAGCATCTTCATGGGGAGTCTTAATCGTCTTCACCACAGCTCCATTACAAAAAATCCGACTGACCAAAAAGGGATTCTGCGATCCCCAATCCTCAGTCTGCACATGGTACATCTGCCCCTTAACCTGAATGTCAGAATTATAACCCTTCTGCATGGAGAAAAGTTCTAACACAATAAAAAACCCGCAGCAATTTCTTGTGCGGGTTTGATGTTTGGTGTTGAGAAGGCTGAGTGTTATTTTGTGGCTCCGGTCTTCGAAGCTTTAGACCCGTCCTTCGGATTCTCAAGATCGCGACATCGATTTTGAAGGTTTGTAACTTTAGATTGTGCGTCTTTATTGTCGTTTAAAATTGTTTGAGGAATGGAAATGCTGTCGCATACAAACGAGCATTTAGTGGTATTTTTGATTTCAAGAGCTGCTTGTGCATCATTCACTGACTTATTACCTTTGGATCGAGGTTTTTCCGATCGATGCTGATCCAAATTATTACTCTCTTCGTTGACCTTAAATTGGGCTTTGCTAATAGCTTGCATATTTTTTGCCCGCTTTTGAGTCATTTGTTGGTCTAATTCAACCATTTCTTGGTATTTCTGAAACTGCTCTTTTTCAAAAGCTTCTTGGTCTTTTTGCCGCTTAATCGCCCGATCTTGTGTTGCTTGAGCTGCTTGTTGAGCTAATGTTGTCAGCGAGCCTTGAATCTCTTTAATTCTGTCATTTGCATTTGTAAGCTCAGTGTCCATTTCAACCAATTTTCCTTTGTAAGCTTCAGCCTGGTCACTCCGAGAACTGAGAACTTTCTTTACGCAAACGCCATAAAAAGTCTGAATTGATTGAGTTTTTCCGCCACCTTTATTTTGAGCTCTTGCGAGGCTAGACGCAGTATTGCTTTTTAATTTTGAGGCATACTCCTCTGTTTTGCTTTTGCATTCAAGGAGCTGAAGCTTATAGTCTTCGACTTGCCCCGCCCTCTGTGAAATTAAAAGCATTTTTGTATTCTGAGCTCTTAAAACTGCCATTTGTGTTTCGCGCAGTTCTTTTTTTAAATCATTCACTGTTTTTTGTTTTTGAGTTTCAATCGATCTTTCTTCTTCTTGAGCATCATACTTAGCTTTTTCATTGTCTTTCTGTTGCTGAACAAATGCTTCTTGAATCTTCTTTTTGTTCTCTGTATATTTTTCTTCGTCCGTTCCTTGGTCTTTTTCTAATTCACGAAGATCTTTTTCTGCATCCCTTTGAGTCGTCTTCAAATCTCGAAGATCTGTTTTCCAATCTGAATAACCATATTGTGAGCAACGACTAGATGCTACTTGCGGAGCCTGTATTCCAAAAGAACTCATAAAATAGTTCACGTCTAATGGCTCTTCTTCTTCACCTTGCTCTTCACATTCTTTCAATTTTTCGGAACAATCTTTAAGTGTCCGACCTGTGCCCGAAGCAGTACATTCTGATATAAACTTCGAATGTGATTCCTGAATTTTATTAATTGCCGCAATACAACTTTCCATACTACTTTGAAGGATTTGTGGCTTCGGGTCTGTGGATGGATACCCTGGAGCAGCCGAGGCAGGTGCGGCCGGCGCCGTTTGAGAAATCGCTGGTTGGGCACTGCCTAAAAGCATCGAGACAACCGCCAAAATTTTTGACATTGAAATGCGTTTCATAGGATCCCCCCAGTTCACTGATTTATCGGAGCAAAAGTCAGACCTTTCAATGCTTTCCGGGTCTGGAAATGTTGGTGGAAAGTGTTGAAATCCGGATCATTGTCTCATTTTGAGATTCTTGTTCAAGTGAGCCGGACTTCTGTCCAGGAGAAAGCTACATTCCTTAAATTTTTCGACATAGAATGAGAGGTCTTTTTTTGACTGAACTTCGAGAGGGAATGATGAGCAACTGGGTGAAAAATTCTTTGATCGCATTGGTGTCTTTGGTCGTGATTGGAACTGTGGGTGGCTATTTTACGTTTCAGTATGTCAAATCCACTTTGCCTCAGCTGGTGACTTTGGATGACTACAAACCTTTGCTAGTGTCCAAGGTCTTTGACCGCAATGGCAAAAATATCGGTGAATTCTTTCTCGAGCGACGGGTTTTGATCCCCTACTCCGAAATCCCAAAAGATGTGGTCAATGCTTTCTTGGCAGCAGAAGACGACTCCTTTTTTCACCACAAAGGTTTGAATTACATGGCGATCCTGCGAGCTCAATTTGCCAATTTGCGAGCCGGGCAAACTGTGCAAGGGGGATCGACGATCACTCAGCAGGTGGCGAAGACTTTGCTTCTGCAAACCAATGAGCGAACCATTCTGCGTAAAGTGAAAGACGTGCTTTTAGCGATCGAAATGGAAAAGCATCTTTCAAAAGAAGATATCCTCTATCTTTACCTGAATCAGATTTATTTTGGACAAAGTGCGCATGGAATCGGAATGGCAGCAGAAACTTACTTTCGAAAAAACGTGAAAGATCTCAAGCTTGAAGAAATGGCCATTCTCGCCGGGCTCCCCAAAGCTCCGTCGGCTTACTCGCCTGTGAAAAACCCAGTGCGCGCCAAAGAACGACAGGTCTATGTTCTCAACCGAATGGCCGACGTGGGCTTCATCGATAAGAAAACTGCGAAAGAAGCCATCGCCCAGCCAGTCAAAGTCTACATGCTCGAAACTTACAAAGATCACGCCCCCTTTTATTTGGAAACCCTTCGACAGCTTCTCAACACCCAAGTCGGCGAAGAGGCTCTTCACAAGCAAGGGCTTCGCATTTACACCAGCTTGGATTTGGACAAGCAATTGGCAGCGCAAGAATCTTTAGTTCAAGGATTGAAAGAACTTGATAAACGCCAAGGATACCGCGGCCCGCTTCGCAACACCATTGACCCAAAAGAAGTCGGCGAATTTCTGATGACCACTCGAAACAAACTGATCTCTGAAATCACAGCGGAAAGAATCATCCAACCCGACGGACGATTCGCAGACCCAGGCCAACTGAATCTCGAATATGACGTCAGAAAAAGCGGTCTCCCCCCTTACCTGAAGGTCGGCCAAACAGTCGAAGGCATTGTCTCCAAGGTCGACGACACTTTAGGACTCGCCTACATCCGAGTCGCTGAACTTGAGGGAATCATCGACATCGAGACCATGCAGTGGGCACGAAAACCAGACGCCAACAAACGATACGATCTGGATATCATCAAAAAACCTTCTCAAGCTCTCCAAATGGGAGACGTGATTCTCGTCAAAGTCACAGCCGATAATTTCGGCTCCCCCCGTCTGGGAAAAATGCTGGTGCAAAACAAAAAGAAAGATCCAAAGTCCCCACAAACCCAGCTCCCCGATTTTTCAAAATACATCTCTTTGGAATTGGATCAAGAGCCCGTGGCCGAAGCCTCACTTCTTTCCATCGACCAACAAACTCAAGACATCGTCGCCATGATCGGTGGCTACGATTTCGAAAAATCCAAATACAACCGAGCCCTGCAAGCTGCTCGACAAACCGGCTCTTCATTTAAATCCATCGTTTACGCCTCCGCACTGGATAAAGGCTACACCCCATCAACCCCGGTCATGGATGCGCCCATCGTTTATGAAGAAACAAAAGAAGATGACGAAGGACAAGGCGAAGCCAAAACTTGGAAACCTTCCAATCACTCCAAAAGCTTTGGCGGTGATATCATTTTCCGAAATGCCCTCGTGAGATCTCTCAACGTCCCAACTGTGAAAATCATTGAGGATATCTCTGTGGATTGGGCGGCTCAGTACGCCAAACGCTTGGGGATTTTCTCTCCTCTCAATATGGATTTCACTTTGGCTCTGGGTTCAAGCTCTGTGACCCTCTATGAAATGACCAAAGTCTTTTCCGAGTTTGGTCGCTTAGGTAGAAGAACCCGTCCCATCATCGTCCATCGAGTGGAAGATGCCAAAGGACAGAAAATTTTGGATCAAGTTTCTTTGGACCTTCGCTTTTCAAAAGAAATTGAAAACAACGATCAAATGTTCGAAGAAAAGCGAAAGGCTTATCTTGAATCTTTGAAAGCTCAACCGGCAGAGCCGAATGCCGATCAACAGAAAAAAAATCTAACACCAGAGCTTTATTTCGAAGACTCTGATCAACTGATCAAACCCACCACCGCTTATCTGATCACTTCTCTGTTAAAAGGCGTGGTTGAAGATCGCAATGGAACCGGAGGAAAAGCTCGAGCTCTCGGTCGGGAAGTGGCGGGAAAAACCGGAACCACCAATGGCTATTATGACGCATGGTTCATCGGTTACACGGCACAATTGGCCACTGGAGTGTGGGTTGGATTCGATCAGGAGAAAACTCTGGGCAAAGGAGAGGTCGGCGGAAGAGCCGCATTGCCAATTTGGGTAGAATACATGAAAGCAGCCCACGAGAACCTGCCACAGATGACTTTCCCAGTTCCCAGCGGTATAGTTTTCGCCAATATTGATAGCGATTCGGGTGAGCTGGCTTCCAGTGGTTCCAAGAACATCATTCGTCAGGCCTTTTTAGAGGGAACTGAGCCAACTACGAATCGCAATAAAAAAGAAGAAGACACCGACTTTTACAAGCAAGATCTCTCCGAGTAGTTTTGGAGCGTCGGTGGCCTCGAAAGGACACCGGCGTGAAGCACATTCATCTCTGGGGCGTAAAACAAAATAATTTAAAAAATGTCGAAGTCAAAATTCCACTGGGGTCCTTCACTGTCGTGTGTGGACCCAGCGGCTCTGGCAAGTCCTCTTTGGCATTTGAAACTTTGTTTGCTGAAGGCCAACGGCGTTTCATCGAGAGCATGTCAAACTACGCCAGACAATTTCTCAATAAAGCTCCCAAGCCCGACATCGAAGGCGTGAACAACATTCCGCCAGCCATTTCCATTGAGCAAAAAAATTCAGTCAAGAGCTCAAGATCCACTGTAGGCACAACCACTGAGCTGGTCGATTATTTGCGATTGCTCTTTGAAAAAGTCGGCCAGTCTTACTGCCCCACCCATCATGTCAAAACAGAAAAACAAAGTGTCACTGAAGCCGCTGATCGAGTGGTTGAGCATTTTGCCGGCAACAGAGGCTATATCCTGGTTGAAATCGGTGCTGAAAGCCGAGTGGCTGAAGGTAAAAAATTGCATTCGCTTTTACTTCAAGATGGTTATTTGCGAATTTACCTGCCAGCGAAAAAGAAAGAAGAAGCAAAAGCCAAAAAATCAGCGAAAGCACCAAAGAAAACTTCTGCTAAAAAATCAGAACCACATCCGGAACTTCATCAATACTCAGCTGTCACTCAAGATGAAATGGGCCAGATTGTCGAAATCAGTGAACCCGCCCTTTTAAAAAAAGGACTTCCAAAAGAAACTTTCTTTTTGGTGATTGATCGGATGAGCTTTCAAGCCGATGAGCGCGGCCGCCTAGCGGATTCGCTCACTCAAGCCTACGATGCTTCGATCAAATACAATTCCGGATTGCTCACTCGTCGCTGCAGTGTCATTACAGTGGAAGGCAAAAAACTGCAGCTCAGCGAAGAGAATTCTTGTCCCGTTTGCGGATACACTCCACCTCCATTGACCTCTAGACTGTTTAGCTTTAACAGTCCAATGGGTGCCTGTCCCACCTGCAAAGGCTTTGGAAATATTTTGGACATCGACGAAAAGAAAGTCGTTCCCAATCCCAATTTGTCCCTTGCTCAAGGGGCCCTGAATCCCTTCACAATGCCAAGTGCTGCTCAAGATAAAAAGCAGCTGATTGCCTATGCTAAAAAAGCAAAAATCGATTTGCACACTCCTTGGAAGGATCTGCCCAACGCGCAGAAAAAAATGCTCTGGGACGGAACCGAAGATTTTTTCGGAGTTCGCGGTCTTTTTGAATACCTTGAAGAGCTCAAATACAAAATGCATGTTCGCGTTTTTATTTCGCGCTATCGCTCGCCTTTTCTTTGCCCCGATTGCAAAGGCTCAAGACTGCGTCAAGATGCTTTGAATGTGTTTATTCAAGGGAAAAACATTCGAGATTTTTCGGATATGACCATTGAAGAGCTCTGCGAAGCTTTCAAAAAATTGCAGCTCACACCTATGCAACTCGAAGTGGCAGAAGAAGTTTTTAAGCAAATTCGCTCTCGGCTTGAGTTTCTCATGCGAGTGGGGGTTCATTATCTGACTCTCAATCGAGAAACTCGAACTTTATCCGGTGGCGAATACCAGCGACTGATGCTGGCCAATCAATTAGGCATGGGACTATCGCAAGCGCTGTATGTTTTGGATGAGCCAACTGTCGGCTTGCATCCCCGGGACAATGATCGATTGATTTCGATTTTGAAAGATCTCAAAGACTTGGGCAATACCTTAGTAGTGGTTGAGCATGATCACGATGTGATTAAAAACAGCGAAAACATCATCGAAATGGGACCAGGTAGTGGGTACCTGGGTGGTTCCGTCGTTTACGCCGGGACAACGGATCGATTTTATGATTTTGAAAAATCCAACACAGCGAAATTTTTAAAACCCGACAAGAATCGAGCTCCTTTGAGAGCGGTTCGTCCTGTCGATGTTTCCACATACAAATACAAATTGGAGCTCAAGGGAGCTTCCGGGCACAATTTGAAAAATTTGGATGTGATAATTCCTCTGCATCGCCTTGTCGCCATTACTGGAGTCAGTGGCAGTGGAAAATCGACTTTGGTAACAAAGACTTTGTATCCGGCTCTGGCTCGCGAATTGGAAATCGAATTTGAACCGGTTCAAGAGTACAAAGCTTTAAAAGGAATGGACAATTTGAAGAGTGTTCTTTTGATTGACCAATCCCCCATCGGAAAATCAGCCCGAAGCTCGCCGATTACCTATTTGAAAGCTTTTGATTCGATCCGAAGCTTGATGGCCGCTGTTCCAGAATCCAAAGTCCGTGGCTACACACCGGGAACTTTTTCACTGAATGTCGATGGCGGAAGATGCCCGGCCTGCAAAGGCACCGGCTATGAAGAAATCGATATGATGTTCATGGATAATGTCATCATCCCTTGCGATGTCTGCGACGGAAAAAAGTACCGAAATGAAATTCTCGAAGTGAAATACAAGGACAAAAACATTTTTCAGATCCTCAGCATGACAGTGGCAGAAGCCATGAATTTCTTTGTCGCTCATCCCAATATCCGAAAACCACTCTCTGTTCTGAAAGAGGTTGGATTGGATTATCTACAGCTCGGTCAGCCTGCAGGCACTTTGAGCGGTGGAGAATCACAAAGGTTGAAAATCGCTAAGGAGCTTTCGCAAATCCAACAAAAAGACACTCTCTACATTTTGGATGAACCAACCACAGGGCTTCACTTTAAAGAAGTCGAGCTTTTGATGAAGGTCCTCAATAAACTGATCGATGCGGGTGGTAGCGTCATCGTTGTCGAACACAACCAAGATGTGATCCGCGGCTCTGATTATGTTATCGATTTGGGACCGGAAGCCGGAGCCAAAGGTGGCAAAATCGTCGCCGAAGGTTCGCCAGAAGAAAAAAAAAAAAAAAAAAAA
>JBGGMM010000176.1:0-28722 GCA_041288045.1 Pseudobdellovibrionaceae bacterium
TATCATGCGAGCTCATGGAACTGTCTCCACCCATTGATGAATCAGTGGTTGAGCCTGACATCGCAGGAGCTGTCGCGGGTGCGGGCGCCGGAGCAGAGGCTGCTTTTTCAGCTTCTTTTTTCTTTGATGAGCAAGCTGAGATCATCAGAACGGCGGCAAAAGTTGCAATGATTGTCTTCATGGTTCCTCCTTAAGACAGAGACAGGTCGAGACATTCGAACCTGTCTGATCTCAGAGGCTGACTGCAAGATGTTCGCCATTTTCTAGAATGACAAAGCGCTCTGTGGGAACTGACAGTTTTGTTAAGGCTTCCTTGAGATGCAGAACAGGATCGCGCATGCCCTCATCGGTGAGCGGCCAAGTTCCCCAATGAATCGCCACACTTTTTTCTGATTTCAAATCCAAATGGGCCTGAACCGCTTCTTCTGGATTCATATGCTGGTCTTTCATAAACCAACGTGGCTCGTAAGCTCCAATCGGAAGAAAGCTTAAGTCTGGATTTCCCCATTTTTTTTGAATACTGAGAAAATGATCCGCATATCCAGTATCACCAGCGAAAAAAATCCGCTGTTTGGGCTCACCAACTTCGATCCAAAATCCTCCCCACAAAGAGCGATTGCGATCTCGAGTTCCACGCGCCGACCAATGTTGAGCTGGTGTGAGAAAAATCTGAAGGTCTTTTTTGAAAGTGAATTTTTCCCACCAATTCAACTCGCTGACTTTTGAAGTGTAAATCCCCGCTTCAAACAGAAAATGAAAATTTCGAAGCGGCAAAACAAAGTGCGGGTCAAATTTTTTCCAGATCTCAACCAGCGAAGAAAGGTCCATGTGATCATAGTGGTTGTGACTGACCAAAACCAGATCAATCGGCGGAAGATCTTTGATTTTCAAACCGGGGGATCGGCGGCGTTTCGGTCCCGCCCAACTGACAGGACTTGTTCTCTCAGAAAAAACAGGATCTGTCAGAATATTGGCTTCAGAGGTTTGTATGAGAACCGTTGCATGGTTGATCATGACCGTGTGGATTTCTCCAGGTTTCACGGATTTTTTCACTTCAGCCGAAATCTCGCTGTCCACCCAGGCGGGCCAAGCTGTTCGCTTTTCAAAAGCGATCCATTTGAGAATGTCCAAAAAACCCTTGGGCCGAGTGCGAGTGGGGTTTTCAAAAATTTCATTTTCTTCTTGAATCACGTGCGACCAATCCACCACATCCACTCCTGAATTCAAAGGCTATCAAAGAGCGTTCAAAAAGAAAAGGGGACCTTGGCCTCAAAGCCGGGTCCCCGATCAGTTATGCAGCCGTGATTGTTCCGGGTGTCGATTTCAGATCATGACGTCGATCCGATCTCTTTTGCAGGATGTGTTTCATTGCTTTAACGGCGCCATTAACGGCATTGTAAAAATCCGATGATGTCTTATGAGTCTTTAAATATTTTCGCGAACCCGCTGTTTTAATTTGGAATTCACAGACAAAATGAGGTTTGCGTGCTTGATTGCGATGGCTGTCCTCGTCGATGCTCACTCTCAAGTGCACATCTTTTTCGTTCTTCAAATAGGAATCGACGAGTGCCAGACAGTGCTCACGCAAAAAATCATCCATACTTTCGGTCTTATCAAAGCCCTTCGTGATAAATTCAGCCCTCATAACTTCTCCTTTCGTGAGATGCTATTATCTCCCCGTCAGAAGCCAAATCATATTCAATAACATTGATGATTCGATTCACTTTTTAGAATCTGTTTGAAAGCAAAGAAAAAGCTATTTGATTCCAGTCACTTACCCAAGCAAAGCAAAGCTAATACTGGAGCTAAAAATATTTATTTCGAATTTTCTTCATCCGAAGAAGGTAAAGGCACAAAAACAGGCGAATCAGACTTGGGGTCCTGCGTAGCACCCGCTGCAGCCGCCGGCAGTCTCAGCACGCGGCGACTGATGGGATGAATCACCAACTTGACTGGAGTTCCTTTTTTTCTCGACTCTTCACAAGCCTCATAAAATTGATTGTGTTTTGAGTCTTTGCCAATGAAGACGCTGTCTTTGAAATCTTTGAAAAAAACTTCGGTCTCTGGGTGAGCTCGGATCACACGAACCACACCAGAAATCTCTTTTCCAGGTGAAACTTCTTGCGCATGCGCTGAAAAAACCAGCATTGACGCCATCATAAGAGCTTGAATTCGATTCATCCTCTCAGTTTCTCGAAGCTTTTTGTGCTTGTCACGGGAGATGCCATTGACAGTCCAGTTGGCTGTGCTTGACACTGGGGATTCTTATGCGGATTTTGCATTTGCTCTCGCAAACTGAGCTCACTGGTGCTGAGGTTTACGCTCAGAATTTGATCACGACACAGGTCGAGGACCGACATTCGGTTTTTGTCATTTCGGATCGAATTCACGTGCCCCTTCCTGTTGAATGGAAGAGCTTGCCGATTTCCACAGCTCGTTTTTTTCAGCGCCTTCAAAATATTTTAGAGCTTCGAAAATTTCTGAAAGACAGCCGCATCGAAGTCATTCACTGCCACTCGCGAGGTGCTGTTCGTCACGCTTTTTGGGCTCGCTTCGGCCTTCAAGTGGCAATGGTCACAAGTCTGCATGGAAGGCAGCACTTCTCCTGGTCGAAGCGTTTTTTAAATATCTACGGAGATCTGCAAATTGCAGTCTGTGAAAATGTGAAAAAGGCCATGGAAATTGATTTTCACATGCCAGGAAGTGCAATTCGTGTTTTGAGAAATCCGATTCCCGCTTGCGAAAAACCAACCAAACCGACAAAGCCATTCCCGCACATTGGCCTCCTCGGTCGAAGCTCCGGCCCGAAAGGCGAAGGCTTTGAGCAGGTCGGTCTTCACTGTTTTGAAGCTTGGCTGAAGCTGGCGCCACAGCTTCGCATTTCAGTCATCGCTCCCCGCCCAGAGCGATTCTCGCAAGCTTTTCAAGACAAAGTGAAGAGCTTGAATTTTCAATTTCCAGGGCAGATTCAATTTTTAGGAGAAGTCCCCAAGCTTCGAGAAAAACTCAATGAGCTGGATCTTACTCTTTGCTCAGGCCGAATCGCAGTTGAAAGTCTTTTGGCGGAAGTGCCTGTTCTTGCCATGGGCGAATCCACCTCCCATGGCTTGGTCCGCCAGCAAAACCTGCCAGAAGTTCTCAGTTCCAATTTCGGCGACATCGGCTCTGGCTCAATCCAAGGCCAACTGAAAATTCAGCAAATCCGGGATGCCGTTTTGGATTTTCTCTCTGGACAAAAAGTTCCTGGCGATGAGCTGACAAAAATTCGCCAATGTCTTGAAGTCGAATTCAACCCTTCTCACATCCACCAAGAAGTGATTGAAATTTATCGCGCGGCTCGCATGAAAAGATGGCACCCTCAGTGGATTCCGATTCTCATGTATCACAAAGTTCCGCTTCAACCCCTGCAGAGCCAGCACCGGATTTTTGTCACTCAGGCAGTGTTTAAAAAGCAACTCCAGTATCTCAGGCGAAAAGGCTTTCACTCTTTGACTTTCAAGGAACTCTTTCAATTTTGGATGGGCGAAACTCCGCTGGAGCTTTTTCCCAAAAAACCTCTTCTGCTGACTTTTGACGATGGCTACAAAGACAATTTGGAAATCGCCGAGCCTTTGTTGAAACTCTTTCGCTTTCGCGCCACAATTTTCCTTTTGGGAAATCATCAGATTCTTGAAAACACCTGGGATGCAAATACGGGGGAAAAACCAGCGCCACTGATGTCTTTAGAAGAAAAACAAAGGCTCAGTCCCGCCGTCTGGGAAATCGGTAGCCACGGCTTTGACCATCTGCACCTGCCCGAAGTGAGCGAAGAAAAAGCTTTCGAAGAAATTCAAAAATCCAAAACAGTTTTGGAAAAAGATCTCTCAACCCAGATCTACTGCTTCGCTTACCCCTTCGGCTCCACCAATCAAAAAATCGCCGAGCTCGCAAAAAAAGCCAGCTACCCATTTGCTGTCAACACCGACCAAGGCGGCCTGCACCTAGCCGACCAACCCCATTCGCTTTTCCGAGTGAACATTTTCCCCGAAGACGGAATCTTCCAACTCTGGAAAAAAACCTCAACCTGGTACCGCCGCTACTTTTATCACAAACGCCACCGTTAGGCCTGCTGCCTATCTACTGCCTTTCCCCTCCCAAAATTCTTCAGGTTTTCTGGAAACTCGCCACAGGCGAGCCCCGATGGGGTGAGGCCACGGACATGGATGTTCATGATCAGGCGAAGATGTGGGCTTCGCATACCACTTTGGGAAATGACTTCGCGGCGACCCCTCATCCACGATGTTGTCCGTTGGTATGGTGTGCCAACGGACAACATCGTGGATGGAGGGTCTCAAGCACAGCGGTGCCGAGGGTAAACGTAAATGTGTCCGTCCATGCGAAGGCTTCCAGACGACCATCGTGGTCGTCTGGCAAATGAATGATAAAGGCAGCTAGCTTGAACGAAAGCATTCGTTGCGGCATTTTAGCCTAGGCTTTTACGAGTGAGCCAAAATCCGCAGTAGGCGCCGAGCAGTCCCAGAGTTGGGCTGAAGATCAGATAGGTGATAGCTGGGAGAATTTTTTCTTTTTCCAGCATCTGCAGAACTTGAAGCGTGTAAGCCGAGAAGGTCGTGAAACCTCCGCAGAATCCGACCAGCAGAGCGATTTGAAATCCTGAAGACCAAGCTTCTCTTTCTCCCCAACCGTAGATGAGACCGGCTAGAAAACTGCCGAGAATGTTCACGGACCAAGTGCTCAGGGGAAAATTTTCGGACCATGGAGCTAAGAGCCGATCAAGGCCATACCTTGAGAGGACTCCGAAAATTCCAAATGCAGAAATCCACAGCCAAGTAGAAGACATGATTTTAAGCAACTCCTAAAGCTCTGAGACCTTGAACCAATGCCACAGCCAACCCGTAGGCCACAACATTAAAAACCACCAGCTGAATGAGCGCAAAATGCTTGGATTTATTTTCTTTCATTTGAATGGCCACTGTCGACATGCACTGAAGGGCAATCATAAAGAAAATCAAAAGGCCTACCACAGTTGCCGGTGTGAAAATCAGAGCGCCTTCAGAATTTGTAGCGGTTTTCATGGTTTCAAGCAAACCCTCTTCTTGCTGAGATTCATCGGTGATATTGAACATCACCGCCATGGAAGAGACAAAAACTTCGCGAGCTGCAAAAGCTGAAATCAGCCCGACTCCGACTCGCCAGTCGACACCCATGGGTTGAAATAGGGGCTCAATACCCTGGCCCATCTGAGCCATGTAGCTGGATTGCAATCGCTCAGGCCCCTCTGCTTGGTAATTTGGGAACGTCGTTCCCATCCAAATCAAAACAGCAAAAATCAAAATCGGAGGACCCGCCCGACGGACATAGGCCTTCGTACGAACAAAGGCCTGGCGCAAGATGACTCGCAATTGAGGCCGTCGGTAAATCGGCAGCTCCATCATGAAAAAAGAAGTTTCCGTTTTCACCAGAATCTTATTTAAAATCGCTGCGGCTGTGGCGCCCACCAGAGCTGCAATGATGTACAGCACAGCCAGCCCAAAGCCCGCCTTCCAGGCAGGTTCGCCGATGAAAAGAAAACCCAAGAGCAAAGAGTAAACAGGGAGCCTGGCTGAGCAGCTCATCAGCGGAATGACGAAATTGGTGATCCAGCGATCGCGAGAAGAGGAAATATTTCTGGTTGCCATGACGGCTGGAACTGCGCAGGCAAATCCAGAAAGCAAAGGCACAAAAGATCGTCCGCTCAATCCCACTTTCGAAAATGGTTTATCAATCAAAGTTGCAGCTCTGGCCAAATAGCCAGAAGATTCCAGCAACCCAATTCCAACAAATAAAATGAAAATCTGCGGAACAAAAATAAAAACGGCGCCGAAGCTTGCGATCACTCCGTTTCCTAAAAAATCACCGAAAAGTCCGGGGTTGGATTCAGTGGCCCATTCGATTCCAGAAGCGAATATTCCATCCACCCAGTCCATGGCTGGGGCTGCTCCCCAGTAGATGGAACTAAAAAGCCCCCACATGATCAGGAAGAAGAAAACCAATCCAAAGACGGGATGTAAAAGAAAACGATCCAGCCGCGCTGTTTTTTCATAAACGGCAGAAAGGTTTTTCCCAGCAGCTCGTGCTTGGCGTGAAGTTTCTTGTGAAAGCCATTCAATTCTTTGCAGAACTTCCGTTGAAATTTTCTCATTCCAGGGGGTCAAGGCCTTGGGCGGCGGCGACCAAGGAAGCTCAGCCACTGCTTTGACCAGCTCTTGAATCCCCCCACCCAAAAGTCCATCAATGGCAATGGCTCTTGTGCCAAATTCTTTTTCTAGCACTGTGAGATCCAGTTCAATTTGATTTTTGCGAAGCAGGTCGGACATGGTCACAGCCATCACAAATGAAAAGCCAGCTTCTTTTAACTGCCGCGCCATCAAGAGATGGCGATTGAGCTGAGTGCCATCCACAACCAAAATAATTTTCCCAGCAGGACCCATCAGAGGATGATTATAAATCGCATTGAGCGTCACCAACTCGTCCGCACTTTTCGCAAACAGGCTGTAAGTCCCAGGAGTGTCCATCACCGGAAAATCTTGACCCTTGGATTCACTCTTGTAGCGATCCGCCAGCCGGCCCAGAGAATACTCAATGGTTGCACCTGGATAGTTCACAGTTTTAAAGCGAGAGTTCGTGAGCCAGTTGTAAAGGGTTGTTTTTCCAGAATTCGGCGCACCGATAAGAGCAACGAAGTGGTCTACAGAATTTCGATCAAGGTGCATGCGGCCTCCTCTTGTCTCAGAGCCAAGACCGTATTGCCAAAACGAAAGAGCAAAGGTCCACCGAAAGGCGCCTGCCCCAGGGCAAGAAGCTCAAGCCCCGGGTGAAGTCCCATTTCTTTGAGCCGCTCCACAAGCACTGGTTCTCCGGAAAATCCTTGAACTTTGGCTTTGAAAGTCTGTGATTTCCCGAGGGAATCCAGACCTGACTTTGAGTGTTTTTGATGAAATTCAGCTAGCGTCATTGTTACTTTCTCTGTTCCAAGTTGATACCTCTTCTCATCGACCTTGGTAAAGAAATTTACATCCTCTCGGCTTGATGAAAGGAAGATGAAAATAAGACTTGAGAAGCTTTTCAGTTGAGCCGTTGGTCCAACCAGATGAAGGACCACAGACTGAAGACGATTTGGACTTTTCTCCTTTTTTGCGGACTGAGCCTCAGTTCGACGGTGCAGGCATTTGATGTCTGGAGTTTGCCAATTGAAAGAGAACTGAAAACTCTGAAAATCACCAATCTCACTCGCGAACCGCAAACCCTTTGGGTGGATGAGACTCCCATCCAGCTCCCCGCTTACGGCGAAGAAAGCCTGCCCCTCAATCAGTTTGAGGGAAGGCCCTGGATCATCGCAAAAACCGAGAAAAAACAAAGTCTTCAATTAATGATTGAAAGCAGTTTGCAAACCAAAGTTGTCCTTCCAGCCGGCGCCTCGACAAGCTGGAAAGTCAGACTTCGACCTGAAAGCGAGATTGTGGTCTTTAACCAAGCTCCCTTTGAACAGAATGTGAGCTTGAGGTTTCCACAGGGTGAATTGGCAAACCTGAGGCTAGGACCTCATGAAAAAAAGAGGGTACCGGTCACTGCCTCTTTGACTTCGTCTCTTCTGACAATCACAGGCGAGGCCAGAATCAGCGGCATCCTTTTATCGCCCCTGGGACCTCGGGCTTGGATCCAGGACCCGACTCCAGTTCGCCTTTCCACACCCACGGAGGCCCGGTATTTTCGCCTGACCAATCAAAATCAATCCCAAAGCTTTATTGTTGGACTGAAAGAGACCGATCAAATTCTAGCTGCAGAAGCTCAGTTGCAAAATCCCCATCTGTTTTTGCCACGGATTCTAATTGCCCGTGTGGATCAGGGTCATGGCGAGTTCAATCGCGATCTGAGTTTGAAACTGAAAACTCCTTGGTCCTGGCATGTGGCCGAAGTCTTTCGCTTTGCTGAGCTGGCCTCGCAAGAGTGCGATGGCTCTCCAGAAATGCTTGAGGAGAACCTAGAGCCTTGGCTCCAATCCGGAGGAGTGATTTGCTTTTGGAATTACCGCATTGTTGAAGAACTCACTTCAGAAAAAGTCGCCTCTGGTCAGTCCTTGTCTGCTATCCCACAAAAATGAATTGGGTCTAAGCCTTGCACTTTTGAGACAGCATCAATGAACTCAAAAGGAAGGCGGTGTTATGGCACAAAATCAAGGCTCAAATCCCCAAAAGGAAAAATCAGCTTCTCAACAGCGAGGCAAGGATTTACGTGAAGAAATGCAAGAATCCGCCGAATTCGGCAATGACTATCGAAGCAGTCATCAAGGAGCTGATACCATTTCAGGTCAGGTGAATCACGGAACTCCGGCGCCAAAGGATTCCAACAAAAAATAGGATCTAGTTATTCCTCACCGAGGTGGAAGCAGCTTGTCCCCTGGTTTCTTCGACTTGGACTTTGATTTCAAGCACTCCGTACTGTTTGAATTCATGAAAGAAGTCTTGAGCAAGAAGCCTGGAAAGCTGCTCCACGGAGGTGTTGGTCACGGGCAAAAGATGCACTTCGTTTTCTGGAAAGACATAAAAACGATCGCGAAACCGCACTTCCAGTGAGGGCGATTTGGAAGTGATTTTCATATCCGCGTGCTTGGCTGGCAAAAGCACATGCTCATCCCAAAGATCCAAACGAGATTTGATGAATTTCTTAAACACATTGAAATCGATGAAAAAGCCTTTTTTCTCAGTCCCGCTCTCTGGCGGCACCTGAATTTCGACCGAGACTTGGTAATTATGGCCATGCAATTTCTCAGCGTTTTTTTCATCGAAAATCAGAAAATGCGCCGAGGAAAACTTAAAATTTTGCTTATAGAGATGGAGTGTCGTATTGAGCATGCTTGAAAGGTCTTAGCATGAAATTCGAGTTAAAAACACAGTTTCGAATCGAAAGCGCCCGCTTCCTTCCGCATTTGCCAGAAGGCCACCCCTGCTCTCGAATGCATGGACACAGCTTTGTTGTCAGTTTGCGCTTGATTGGCCTGCAGGATCCACAGATTGGCTGGGTTCGCGATTACCACGAAATTGATGAAACCTTGAAGCCGCTTAAAATGCAGCTGGATCACCGGGTTCTCAACGAAGTTCCAGGCCTTTTAAATCCCACATCTGAAAATCTTGCAAAGTGGATCTTTGATCAAGCCAAAGCCACAATTCCCGAATTGGTTCAAGTCACCGTTTCTGAAACTCCAACGACGGAATGCTCTTACCCGGTTCTTTGATCTTCCTTTTGTTTTCCGACAGGTCGACTCCGTGTTGCATCCCTCCTAGATCCTGAGATTCAAAAATGATAAGATCTCCACGAAAGAGATCGGGATTTTATGGGACGAAAATACCAGTCGCTCAAGGAAGACCTGGCCCGAAACACTGTTCGCGATCTGATGGTCGTCAACGACCGTTTGATTCGCCAGAAGTATTTCCAAGCAGCGCATGACATGATTCAAAAAATGGAATCTCTGGAAAGAAAAATCCAGAACTTCCATGCCAGTGACCAAAAGCTTTTCAGCGAATGGTACAAGCTTACTTTCCGTGGCGATCAGGACGTGATTGATCGCACGCAGTTGCGCCTCAAAGAACTGACCCTTTTTCATAACTGGGTCGTGGCCACTGCCAGACAGCTCGATATTGATCTGCCCGGCGCTTATTTGCTGATGAAAGAAGAAGAGCGCCGCTATGAAAATGGCACTCCAGAAGAAAAACGAAAAATCGAATTGGAAAGAGAAAAGCGCAACGCCTTTATTGAATCCGATTCTCGCGCCAAGTATGACGAGGATTCGGATTTCGCAGAATCTAAAGACCAAGATGACGACGACAACGATCATCCATTGGATCAAATTTTTGAACGCTTGGAAGAGCTGTTTCTTCCGCTCGACCGAGAAGTTCTGGCATCTCCGAAGGAACGTATGGATCGACTTTCCTCCCTTTCCGATGAGCAACTGCAATTCGGAATGAAGGATCAAGAGTGCTTATTTTTGCTGTTTCATTTAGGGATGAGCTGGGCTGAAAGACATTCCGATCCCAGTTTTTTTCTGAGACTTTGGAAATTGTTTTCCAAAGAGCAGAAAAAATTCTTTTCCGAGGTTTACTCTTCAGTCACCGGCGAATCCCTTCGCAACTTAGTCAAAGCCTGGGACCGATTGGCCGACTCAAAGGTTGAAGATGATGGCGATGAGCCAGAAGTGGACGAAGAAGATTTTCAGTTCAATGAGGATTTCATTCACACAAAAAAATCAAACTCTGAAAGAAGCCATCGCTTCACTCCTGGCGAAGAAGAAAATTTCAAGCAGATCTACCGAAAATTGATTCGACAGCTGCATCCAGATGCCAACCAGAAATCCATGCCAAGCTGGATGAAAAGATTTTGGGAATCCGTACAGAAAGCCTACAAAGCCAAAGATTTGCTCTCTCTGGATCGACTTTTGAAGCTCACTTTGCTTCGAACCGACTCTTTGGATCAACTGACCGTCGACGAAATTCAAGAAGCCAGCCACTGGTTGGAAAAAGATTTGGAAATTCTCGTGAAAGAAGAAAGACAGTTGAAAAAATCCATGGCTTGGGGATTTTCGCAAAAGAAAGAGTACACAGCTCTGACTCGAAAAATAAAAAAAGATTTCGATGAAACATTAAATACAATTTTATTTCAAATTCGAGAAATCAAAGACCAGCATCGCTTTTTAGAAAACCTGGCCTCCAAAGACCCATTCGATGAACAAAAAATCCGCCGGCAAAGAAAAACCGAACGAAATCAAAACCGCCGAAGAAAGCGAAGACCCTCTCGGATTTACGATGATCCTCAGGAGAGCTTTTACTAGCTAGATTAGCCTCAAATCCCCTGTCACAATTCTGACACTCATGAAGATTTTTTCTCCTTCCCTAATGGCCATCGTTTTTCTCGAAAACGACAGGTATATTTGCGAATTGAATCAAACAAGGAAATCCCAATGAAAATGATTTTGAATTCAATTTTGCTTTGCCTCCTATCATCTGTTTCTTTGGCCCTCCCCAAAAATATCAGTCATGGGTCAAAGCCCATTCCGACTTCAACGGCAAAAGAAATTATCTTTATCCACGGCATGTTTATGACTCCTGAGTCTTGGCAGCCTTGGCTGGAATTTTTCGCTCGTGAGTATCAGGTTTCGGCTCCTGCTTGGCCCTATCATGATCAGCCTGCTTCAGTTCTGAAAACCAACCCCCATCCTCAATTGGGTCAGCTCACTTTGGGGATGATTCTGGATCATTACCGGGCGCTTCTTTTACCTAAGAAAAACAATCCACCGATTTTAATTGGTCACTCGATGGGCGGCTTGATTGCTCAGGTTCTCTTAAGTGAAGGCCTTGGCAGTGCTGCCATTGCCATTGATTCTGCCCCACCGCAAAAGGTGTGGTTTCTTAACGGCTCATTCCTCAAAGCCAATTGGCCTGTTCTCAATTTATTTGCCAATCCCAATCGGCCTATTCACCTGAGCCAAGAGGATTTCAATTACGCCTTCGCCAGTTCTCAGACAGCTTCTGCTCAGAATTCTGCCTATGACAATTTTTATGTTCCAGAATCTCGGCGTGTTGGCCGAGGACCCTTGACAAAGGCTGCATCGATTCGTCGAACGAATGCTCGTGGCCCACTTCTGATCATCGCCGGCGAAGCCGACCATATCGTTCCCGCCAAATTGAATTTCGCCAATTTTGAATTTTACCGATTGGAAACCAGCAATCAGAACTACACAGAATTTCAATTGTTCGAAGGGCGAGACCACTGGATCATTGGTGGCTCCGGCTGGGAACAGGTGGCTGAAGCTGTTCGAACTTGGCTTCAGAACTGAGCCCGTTTCTAGCCGCCAACCAATAACTGATCCCCGACTTTTAAGATCTCGCCATAAGAGCGAGACAGAAAGTACTGACCAAAATAAACAGCGGTTTCACGTCGGCGGTGCTTGGCAAGCACTTGCAAAGGCTCTGAAGATGGAATTTCGCCTTTATCTTGATCGACAGTGATGATCTTGCAACGGGCGCAGGCTTTGGTCATTTCAAAAGCCACTCGGTCACTGCCCAGAATCTGCCAATCGTCTTCGGCATAGGGTTTCTCTGCTCCAGAGAGTAAAATATTGCCACGAAAGCGCTCAGGTCCGATCGGCTCCTTCATCTTTGAATTGAGGTCCTTGAGACTTTCTTCTGTGAAGATGAGGTAGGCCTGGGAATCGGTGAACCTGGTTTGGGCATTCATCCCTTTGCCCTTCACCAGAATTTCACGGTTTGAAACTGAATCGAAATGCATCAGCTGAAGATTTTGATTCAGAAAATCGCTCACGGCTTCATTCAAAGGACTTTCAATCAATGCCGCATCGATATCTTTTCCCCAGACAGAGACGGTTTTTCGCGGAACTGCTTTTTCTTGAATTGGAATTTCAAATTTGGAACCTAGAATTTCCAGATAAAACCTTTGATCTTGAAGGACAGGCTTGAGCAATGCCATCTTCGGAAAAGTTCTTTGCGTCACAAATTTGCCTTCAGAGTCAACAAACATCCATTCGCGATCGCCGATGGTTGTTTTTCCGATTTGGATTTGTGGACCCGACTCGCCGATTTGAAATTCTGTCACGTCCAGGCCGTGGCAAGATTTGATGGGATAGATGGAAAGTTTTTTTATTTGGAGCCTCAAAGGAAAGCTCCGCCATACTGCACATCCCGCTGCATGAAAGCTTCCCAGGTTTCTCTCTGATGGCGGATGCTTTTGGGGTAGATCATCACAACTGTGCTCCCCATATGGAATGAGCCCAGCTCCTGGCCACGGGTGATTTCAAGAGGAGGATTGTATTTTTTCTCGAGCTCTTTGGATTTTAGTTTCACATTGGTGACGATGTCGGAATCAAAAGAAAGGCGGATTTGCCCGACGTTGGTGGCGCCGACAAAGACCAAAAGGCATTTGCCTAAACGCGATTCGATTTCAAGAATCACTCTTTCATTCACTGCAAAGAGATTGTCGATTTTCTCCGTGCTCCAAGCATTCACTGGCCACAGGTGACCTGGAATGTGGTGGACTCGCAAGATTTTCCCATCCACTGGCGAATGCACGCGGTGATAGTCAGTGGGGCACAGATAGTAAGTGACAAAAAGTCCATCGTCATAATGCCGAGCCAGCTCCATATTTCCACACAGATCCGCCACGCTGTAGGTTTTGCCTTTGGCTTGAATGCATTTGCCGGATTCGATGGGGCCAATCTGAGCAATCACACTGTCTGCCGGATGCAAAACCGGGCTTTCGCTGAGAGGCCTTGCGCCCTCCTTGAGCTTTCGAACGAAAAAATCGCCAATGGAGTCGTACTGATCCAAGGGCTTCTCGGCTTCATCGAAATTGATTTCATAGTAATTGGCAAAAGCTTGAATGCTCCATTTGGCAAGCGGCCTCGGCAGCCTCACATGCATCAGGCGTCCCATCCAGTAGCTCACAAGTTTTTTCGGCAAGAAATGAAGGATCCACATAGTTGATGAGTTTAGCAGGCAAGTTTGCCGATAGAAAAGCCAGACCCAGTTCGGAAGCGTTGCATCTTAATGGCAAAGAAGCTAAATTAGCTCCGATGTCTAAAGTCATTCAAAACCTCGAGCTCCCCATCGACCAAGAGCTTGAGGAAAAATTGAGCTACTTGGTGCCCGCTTATGGCGAATACCGTATTCTTCGTCAAAGCGTGGACGCCAGACGCAGACACTCCCCGCATTTCGTTTACACAGTGGAAGTAGCTGAAGCTGGAGAAAAGCTTCAGAAACCTCAGTATCCAATTGAAAAAATCAAATCTCAGCCGAAAGAAAAACCTCTGATCATCGGCACAGGCCCTGCCGGTCTTTTCGCTGCCCTTCGCTTGGTGGAACGAGGCATTCCCTGCCATCTCTTTGAACGCGGCAGCGAATCCGGCGAGCGTATCAAAGGGATCAATAAATACTGGCGCTATGGAGAGCTGGATCCCAGAAACAATGTCTGTTATGGCGAAGGCGGAGCTGGTCTTTACTCGGATGGAAAGCTGATCACTCGAATCAAAAGTCCTGAAATTCCCTACGTGATGCAGAGACTGGTGAAATTCGGAGCCCCTGAAGAAATTCAGTGGCTCTCGAATCCGCACGTGGGATCGGATCGGATCCGCCGAGTGATCCCAAAAATGCGCGAGTACTTGCTCCAAAACGGCTGCGAAATTCACTTTAACACCAAAGTCGAAAAAATCCTGACAGAAGGAAAACAAATCGTTGGAATTGAGACTGAGCAAGGTGAAATCTATCACTCCCCTTATGTGGTTTTAGCCACTGGCCATTCCGCTGAGGACATGCTGCTGCATTTGCATGAAATAGGTGTTTATTTAGAGGGAAAATCCTTTGCCATGGGGCTTCGAATTGAACATCCGCAGAGTATGATCAATCAGATCCAGTTTCGCGATTTTGCCGAGCACCCCAAATTAGGCGCTGCCAATTACAAGCTCGCCCATCACGATCAAAAAAGCCAAATCGGGGTCTACAGTTTCTGCATGTGCCCTGGCGGCTATGTCCTCTCCAGCGGCACAGAAGCTGACAGCATCGTGTGCAATGGCATGAGCAATTACAAACGAAATTCCCCCTACGCCAACGCCGCCATCGTGGTTTCAGTCCCGCATGAAAGCCTCTTTGGCCAGGATCTTTTTGGCGGTTTGAAATTGCGCCGAGAACTTGAGGTCCAAGCTTATCAAAGTGTTCTCAAAGCCGGAGGCAAAAAAGAACTGCCAGCACAAAAGCTCACAGATTTCTTCGCAGCTCGCAGTGGCGATGCCCTTCCGGGCTCTTCACCCTCAGGCGCAAAGGCCGTTCGCCTGGATCAGATTCTTCCGCGCTCGATGACCCAAAGAATTCAAGAGGGCTTGCAGGTTTTTGATCGGCAAATGAAAGGCTTTATCTCTGAAAAAGCTCAGCTCTACGGAGTCGAATCCAGAACCAGCTGTCCTGTGCGCGTGACCCGAGACCCGCAAACTTTGCAGAGCCTTTCGCACTCTGGACTGTACCCTTGTGGTGAAGGCGCAGGCTACGCCGGCGGAATCACTTCAGCCGCTTGTGATGGGATTGCGGTAGCCGAAAGCATTGTGGCTGAAATCACGGGAGAGAAGCTGGCAGTTTCAGGATCCAGTGCTGCCAAGCCAATAGCAAAAACGCCGTAAACGCCACGAAAAGCAAAGCTTTCATCACAACTTTGGCAGTCAGGGGTCGGACTTTTGCTTCGGGATCGGGAACTGTCATGGCTTGATGTCAGCATAGATTTTTGCCAAGCTCAAGTCAGTCTCTTTCATCGACTGCCAAATCCCAGCTTTTTTTGGAGCCATGCATTTGAAGTAGGCAAACAGCCCTCGCCTCCTCACAATAGAAAGATTCCAACGGGAGAATCTAATGATGAAGGAAATGCTCACCGGCCTCCTCTTACCTTTTGTCTCACTGGCGGCCCCCAAAGCACCGCAAGCCGAGAAAATCCCCCATGAAATGAAAAACCATGGCGACACTCGCATCGATCCCTACTATTGGATCCGCGAAAAGAAAAATCCCAAAGTCAAAAAGCACCTCTTAGCTGAAAATCGTTACTTTGATGCTTACTTCAGCAAAGCCGATCGCAATCTGAAAAAGAAAATCGTTGAAGAGATCAAAGGCAAAATCGAAGAGACCGACACTTCTGCCGAAATCACCTCAGGCGAGGCGGCCTATTTTTCAAAAACTCTGAAAGGCAAAGAGTACCGTCAGCATTTTCGCCGAAATTTAAAAACCAACAAGACCGAACTTTTGCTGGATGAAAACCTTCGCGCCAAAGGCAAAGAATTTTTTGCAGTTCGCGCCAAGCAGTTAAGCCCCGACCTCCAACAAATTGCCTGGTGCTTTGATTATGATGGCAGCGGCAAATGCGAAATTGAAATTCAAGAAATGAGCAGCAAAGTCTTCAAGAAAACGGGCATCAGCGGAGTGCATTGGGGAAACATGGCCTGGCACCCGGATTCAAAATCTCTGTTCTACTCTCTCCCCAACGAGGCCTGGAGACCAGACGCCATTTGGCATTATTCATCGACTGGCGAAAAAAAGAAAGTGCTCGCCGAATCCGATGAGCTCTTCAACCTCGAAGTGTCTCTGACCAGCGATGACCAATACGTGATCGCCAGTTCGGGCTCTTTTGAAGAAGCCAAAACTTACTACTGGACCGGAAGCGAATTCAAAGAGCTCTACCCAATGCAAAAAAATGTTCTCTCATCCCCGGATCATTCGGCTTTGGGATTTTTTGTCTGGAGCAATCACAAACACAAAAATTACGGAATTTACCATTTTGACAAACCTGGCACACCGATCGGTGATTGGAAAGAGGTGGTAGCACCAAGAAAAGATGCCAAGCTCACCCACATGGCGCCCATCGATGGATCTTTGGTCTATTCGCTTCTCTCGAAAGGCAATGAAGAGATTCACCTTTTCAACGTCAAAGAAAAAACGGATCGAATCATTCAATTTCCAGAATCCACTTACGAAGCTGAGTTTCATTTTGACGGCTCACCCCTGAAAGCCCTGATCGGCTACAGCTCACCCATTTCGCCAGATAAAATCTTTGAATTGGATTTAGCCACAGCAAAGCTGAAACTTCTCAAAGACACCAAGTCACCGACTCTAAAACCTGAGCTCTATCAAACAGAACTGCAAATGGCGAAAGCCCGCGACGGAAAGCAGATCCCAGTCCACATCGTCTATCGCAAAGATCTCAAAAAAGGTGAACCGCAGCCAGCTTTGCTCTACAGCTACGGTTCATACGGAATGACCGTCCCGTCAGGTTTCAGCGAAAGCTTGTTCAGCCTTCTGGATCGCGGTTTTATCTACGTCAACGCCCACATCCGCGGCTCCGATGCCCAGGGCGAAGATTGGTACGACGATGGCAAAATGATGAGCAAGAAAAACACTTTCAACGATTTCGTCGATGTCTCGGATTGGCTGATCCAAAACAAATGGACCACAGCCGATAAGCTGGCCATCCGAGGTGGCAGCGCCGGCGGCCTTTTGATGGGAGCCGTTCTCAATCAAAAACCAGAAAACTTCCGAGCCGTCATTGCCGAAGTCCCCTTTGTCGACGTGCTCACCACCATGCTAGATCCGACAATTCCTCTGACAACTCAAGAATACTTACAATGGGGAAACCCCAACGAAGAAAAAGCCTATCAGTACATGAAAAGCTATTCGCCATACGACAATGTGAAAAAAGCCAAATACCCCGCCGTGCTCGTGCAAACCGGAATCACCGACCAGCAAGTCTCCTACTGGGAGCCCACCAAGTGGGTGCTGAAGCTTCGAGATTTCAACGAGTCCCCTCACCCAATCATCATGAAGTGCAATATGGGCGCAGGCCACGGCGGAGCTTCGGGGCGCTACAAGCGCTATGAAGAGAATGCCGAGAAATATGTATTTCTGATTAAGGAACTTGGGGCGAAACTCTGAGCCGTCGCGGGATACGTGCATCCATGCAATCGAGGCAGGCCTGATCATGATCGGCAGTTCAAAAAAATAAAAACAGTTCGTCGAATAAATGCCGCAGCGTTTTCTGAACGCCGCTGCAGTTAGGTTCGTTCAAGCACTCTAGTTATCGTCTGCCTATAATCGAACGCTCAAGTGAGTACAGTCTCGCATCACAAAGAAATAACTGTCTTAAAAAACTTGCCAGACGACCACGATGGTCGTCTGGGAGCCTTCGCATGGATGGACCCACCGACAATTACACCCGTCACAGCTGTGCTCGAGACTCTCCCGAGTCACAAATTCCGACGGTACTGCCCACCCACTTCATAAAGTGCTTGCGACATCTGAAACAAAGAGCAAACCCGAGCCGCGGACATCAGAGCTTCAAAAATATTCTTGCCTGTCAGCACAGCGTCTTTCAGTTTCGCCAGCTCCCGAGAAGCTTCGGAATTATGATCCTTCTGATACTTGCGCACATTTTCAAGCTGCTGATTCTTTTCATTATAAGAAGCACGAGCCAGCTCAATTTTCGGCCGTACGTAGTCGGCTTCAAGGGTGGCAGGATCAATAAAAGTATTCACCCCGATAATCGGAAGTTCGCCTGAGTGCTTGAGATGCTCGTAATAAAGAGACTCCTCTTGGATCTTCGATCGTTGATACTGAGTCTCCATCGCCCCCAGCACCCCGCCACGCTCATTGATCTTCATAAATTCATCGAGCACAGCTTCTTCAACCAAATCCGTGAGCTCATCCATAAAGTAGGAACCCTGCATCGGATTTTCGTTTTTGCTCATGCCGAATTCGCGATTGATAATCATCTGAATGGCCATGGCTCGTCGGACACTGCTCTCTGTGGGCGTGGTGATTGCCTCATCATAGGCATTCGTATGAAGGCTGTTGCAATTGTCATAAAGAGCAATCAACGCCTGCAGAGTCGTTCGAATGTCGTTGAAATCAATCTCTTGCGCATGCAGCGAGCGACCACTGGTCTGAATATGATATTTGAGCTTTTGCGAGCGATCATTGCCCTTATAGAGATCCCGCATCGCAACCGCCCAAATCCGCCTGGCCACTCTTCCAAGCACCGCATACTCTGGATCCAGTCCATTGCTGAAAAAGAAAGAAAGATTCGGAGCAAAGTCATCAATCTTAAGACCTCGCGCCAAATAGTACTCAACAAAAGTAAATCCATTCGAAAGAGTGAAAGCCAGCTGACTGATCGGATTCGCCCCAGCCTCCGCAATGTGATAGCCAGAAATACTCACGGAATAAAAATTTCTCACCGCTTTTTTGGTAAAGTACTCCTGAATATCCCCCATCATTTTCAGCGCAAAATTGATCGAGAAAATACAAGTGTTCTGTCCTTGATCCTCTTTCAGAATATCGGCTTGAACAGTTCCTCGCACTTGCTGCAAAGTCCATTCTTTGAGCTTCTCGTGCTCTTCAGTCGAAAGCTTTCGTCCCAGCTCTTTTTCTTTCTTCTCTACTTGCTGATCAATGGCCGTATTGAAATAAAAAGCCAAAATCATCGGCGCGGGTCCATTGATGGTCATACTGACAGACGTCGAAGGCGAGCAAAGATCAAATCCCGCATAGAGCTTTTTCATATCTTCGAGTGTGCAAATGCTCACACCACTCTCGCCGACCTTGCCAAAAATATCGGGTCTGGGATCAGGATCCTGACCATACAAAGTCACGCTGTCAAAAGCCGTGGAAAGCCTCTGCGCTGGCTCCCCTTTGCAAAGATAATGAAAGCGCTTATTCGTGCGCTCTGGTGTGCCCTCGCCAGCAAACATCCGCTTGGGATCTTCATCGGCGCGTTTCAGCTGAAAAACTCCAGCTGTATAAGGAAATTCTCCTGGCACATTCTCAAGCTTGAGGTATTTAAAGCGATCACCCCAATCGGCAACCTGCGGCACCACCACTCGGCGGATTTTAGTTCCCGATAAACTGGTGCGCACCAAGGGCTGCCTGATTTCTTTTTCACGAACTTTGAACACCAGCTCATCTTTGGCGTAAGTCTCTTGCAGCTTTTCAAAATTCTCTAAACTTTGAATTTCTTCCGAAGTGAAGTCCTGCTGAAGCTCTTTGTTGAGCTTTTCAATTTGAGCTGCTTCAAGTTTCAAAAGGGGTGATAGCTTTTTGACGGCACCCAACTGCGAAGCTTTTTCTGCCAAAGTTTCCGTTCGCTGTTTGTACTTTCGAACAGAGGTCGTGATTTCAGCCAGATAATTTTGTCTTTCAGGCGGAATGATCACATTCTCATCAGCCGATAAAATATCATTGCGGTATTTTTGCGAAAGCTCCCAACCCGACTCTTTGCTCGCCAAAAGATCCACCAGAGCAAAGAAAAGCTTATTCACTCCCCCATCATTAAACTGCGAAGCCTGCGTAAGAAACACCGGGACCTCGACCGAATTGTCGAAAATCTTTCGCGACCGGCGGTATTGTTTCGCCACATCACGAACGGCATCCTGAGCGCCTCTGCGATCCGCCTTATTCACCGCAATCAAATCCGCAAAATCAATCATATCAATTTTTTCAAGCTGCGATTGCGCCCCGAAATCCGAAGTCATCACATACATAGAGAGATCACTGACCTCGGTGATGGCCATATTGCCCTGACCGATCCCCGAAGTTTCAGCGATAATCAAATCAAAATCCAATTGACGGCAAAAATCCAAAATCAGCGGCAGGCTCGAAGCAATCTCCCGACCCGAGCCGCGAGAAGCCACCGAGCGCATAAAAGCTTTTGGTCGCGAAAGAGAATTCATACGAATTCGGTCACCCAAAAGTGATCCACCGGTTTTTCGCTTGGAAGGATCCACACAGACCACGCCGATTTTTTTATCAGGAAAAGCGTTTAAGTAGCGCTGAACCAATTCGTCAATCAAAGAGGACTTTCCAGCTCCACCAGTGCCGGTGATCCCAAGCACCAAGGGCTTTCCCGTCTTGCGGGCAAAGGAACCCAATTTGAATTCTTTCAAATCTGGAAGCTTTTGATTGTTTTCAACAAAAGTCAGTGCCTGCCCCAGCTCCGCACTGGGAATCGGATCAATAGATTCTGAATTTTTCTTGGCAGAGAATTTTTTTCGCGCCTCTTGCAAGTCAAAATCAAGGCCCTCAACGATCATATTGATCATGCCTTCAAGGCCCAACCTGCGACCGTCATCAGGATGAAAAATCTGCGAGATGCCGTAAGCTTCAAGCTCTTTTTTCTCATCGTGAACGATCACTCCGCCGCCGCCGCCGTAAATTTTCACATAGCCAGCACCGGCCTCATCCAGGAGATCCTTCATGTATTTGAAGTACTCCATATGACCGCCCTGATAAGAGCTCACGCAAATACCCTGGGCACCTTCTTGCAAAGCGGCCTTGACCACATCATGAACAGAGCGGTTGTGACCCAAGTGAATGACTTCGGCGCCAAATTCCTGCAGCAAGCGGCGAATGATATTGATGCTAGCATCATGACCGTCAAACAGGCTGGCGGCGGTGACGATGCGAATGGGATTTTTCGGTTGATGGCGTTTGAAAGTCGTCATTTGCGATTTGATCTCGGGTTTCATAGTCCTTGAAACTGAGCCTTTCTTTTTTCAATAAAAGCGCTGGTGCCCTCTTTGACATCTTTGGTGGTAAAGAGCTGCGCAAAAGCCGCCGCCTCCACCGCCATGGCCGAATCAATGTCATGATCATAGGCCGTCATGATGGATTGCTTGGCAGCACCCACTGCGACTGGCCCTCGAGTGGCAATCGTTTCAGCCACTTTTTTCACTGCTGGCAAAAGCTCAGCCTGTGGCAACACTTGGTTCACCAAACCCATTTCAAACGCGTCACTAGCTGATACCATCTGACCAGTAAAGATCCACTCTTTCGCTTTTGGCAATCCCAAAACACGGGTCAAACGAACTGTTCCGCCAAATCCCGGAATCAATCCCAAAGTCACTTCTGGCAAACCAAATTTGGCATTTTCAGAAGCGTAAATAAAATCACAAGCCAGCGCGAGCTCAAGACCACCACCCAAAGCAAAGCCATTGACCGCGGCAATCACTGGGATCTGAAGATTCTCTAGCTTGCGAAAAACGGCCTGGCCTTTTTCAGCAAATTTTCTAGAAAGATCCAAACCCAACTGACTGATCTCTTTGATGTCCGCGCCAGCCACAAAAGCTTTTTCACCACTGCCAGTGACAATCAGACATTTCGCTTCTTGAAAGTTTTTTTCTGAAATCCATGAAAGAGCTTCTGAAAGCTCCTGCAGAACTTTGGAATTAAGCGCATTGAGAGATTCGGGTCTTTGAATAGTCAAAGTCCAAATTGAATTTTGATTTTCTAGTTTGAGAGTTTCGAAATTCATTTTTTGGCCTCGTAAGTGTAAAAGCCCCGGCCCGTTTTTCGACCCAGCCATCCAGCTTCAACATATTTCACCAAAAGCGGGCAAGGTCGGTATTTGGAATCCCCCAGGCCCTCATGCAGAACATTCATAATCGCCAGACATGTATCCAAGCCGATGAAATCCGCCAAAGTCAGTGGCCCCATGGGCTGATTGGTTCCCAGCTTCATGGCACTATCGATACTTTCAACAGAAGCAATTCCCTCGTGCAAGGTATAAACAGCTTCATTGATCATTGGCATGAGAATGCGATTGACGATAAAGCCGGGCATGTCTTTGGTGCTTTCGACAAATGTTTTATCCAGCTTTTCAGCCAAAGCCCGCACTTGCGCAAAAGTCTCATCCGAAGTCTGAAGTCCGCGAATCCCCTCCACCAGTTTCATCAAAGGCACGGGATTCATAAAATGCATCCCAGCCACTTTGTCTGGGCGCTTGGTCACAGCTGCAATTTTTGTAATAGAAATCGAAGAGGTGTTCGAACAGAGAAGCGCTCCAGGTTTCACAACCTGATCCAGATCTTTGAAAATTTTAAGCTTCAGATCGATGTTTTCTGTGGCTGCTTCAATCACCACATCGCAATCTTTCAGACCTGCAAGTCCTTCGGAAGTTTTGATTTTGCTGAGAAGAGTTTTTTTCTGATCTTCGCTGAAGCCACCTTTTTTGATCAGGCGGTCACAGCTGGATGAAATCGTCGCCAGGCCCTTTTCAAGCGCCGCTGCTGAAATATCTGACATGATGACATTGTAACCAAACTGGGCTGCCACTTGGGCGATTCCGTTCCCCATTTGACCTGCGCCAACAACTCCGATCAACATAGAATCTCCTTCATTTGAAAGGCTTTCTTTTTCCCATAGAAAAAGCAGCTCTGTCACTGGGGATTTCAGAGGCGATTTAACGCAAGGCAAGCTCTTAAAGAAAGTTGCTGTTCAGACGGAAAATCAGCAGGGCTTCATCGTTCTGGCGCTCAGGTGATTCGGTGTTTTTATTGGCCCATAAGGTCACCATGCTCAAGCGATCCGCCGATGAGACCGAGATTCCAAGCCCTGTGGATTTCATGACTGTGGATTCCTCTTTGGTGTTGGCTTGGGAGTGCTCATAGCGCATCAGCAAATTCAGATCCCCGCCCAAATTGGCGCAAATGTCCAAATGTCCCCAGGCATAGGGATTTTTCTCATCCCCTTGCAGGATTTCACCACGACCGCCTTCGAGCAAAACCAAATGTCTTTTCCATTTTCGATAGACGGCCAGACTCCCATGGCGAAACTTAGCTGAATCATTGGGGTCAAACTGAAAACCAAAATCAGTCGTTGAAGCCAAGGATCCAGTGGTGGACTTTTCATCGGTGCGGCCCACTTGCGCCGTCATGAGAAGGCCATAGCCCTGAGGGTTGAGATAGCGCCAAAGACCGGCCACCCACATTTTTTGATCCAAGTTGCTTCCCGATTCGCCATTGTAAACGGTCAAAGACGTCATCCAGGGTTTCGTCTCCGCTTTCAGTTCGACGCCATAGTCCCGCCGAGTGAACCAACGCTGATGGCGGACTCGGGTTTCAGGCAAGCTCCACTCCCATTCAGGAAAAGCCCCTTCATAGCCAATCGGAATCGGCAAAAGCCCCGCTCGAACATCAAAATAGGGAGTTTTTGCTTTCACAGTCGCTTGCACCATTTGCACTTGTCCCGTCAGCGCTGGGTACCAAATGGCCGGCTCCACCAGATCCGCTGTCCCGAAACTGATCTCACCGCTGAGACTTTCGTCGCGCTTCCACTCAAACCCAATCCAAGATTCGCGCAATTCAAAACCGCCAGTGCTTGGCTCCTGGACTCGAGCCCGGGGTGAAAGAGAGAATTCAGAAAATTCAAATGTCCCCATTTGCTCCCCGACAGCCCAAAGCGACTGCGGAAGCAAAGCGATGACGAGAATGAGAGGAAAAGCGGTCCATTTTAATTTCACTTTCCCAGTGTAAAGAAAAGCTGGCTCTTTGAGGAGGGTGACCCGGCGTTTTCTGGCCTTGAGGGAAGGCCTTTCCCCTTTCAAACTAGAAAAAGAATGCGCCCTTGTCATTTTCTCAGTTTGCCCCTTCTTTTTGTGCTGCTCTCAAGCTCTCATGCCGCAATGGAAAAAAGCTTGGCTGTGAAATTCTATAAAAATCCGAAAAGTCCCTTTCCATCTGGCGAAGCCAATCGCAAAGACCTTGAAAAAAACTGGGTGCAAGATTTCGCCGAATACTCTTATCTGGTGCAAAAAGAAAAACGTCAGTTTTGGGTGAAATCCACCTCGATCGCCAGAGACCTGCAATTGAGCCGATTTGTTTTTTCCAGTCGCAATCAAAAAACCTATAGGGTCCTGCAAACCTCCAATGATTCTTTGCTGGCGATCGCTGAGAACAGCACAACTCCAGAATGGCTACCTCTTTCGGATCTGACACCTTTGCCCCAGGACACCGGTTGCGCTTGGACACTGACAAGCACACAGCTTCGCGAAAGTCCCTCATGGAAAAGCGATTCCGTCTTGAGCGTCCCTGCCGGAAGCCGATTGGTGATTCAGAAAGTCGATGACACTTGGGCTCTGGTCACTTTTGAATCCGTGGGCCGAATCACGGGCTGGGTGGATTTGAACAATCTTCTTCTGAAGCACGACTTTGCAGCTTTTGCCCTCATTGACAAGCAGACCTGGACCCCCGTCCTTTATCGCGAAGGGGCCGATTTGATCACTTCAGAGAAAAAGCGAATTCCTCTCTCTGAAATCAAAGGCTTGATCACAAAACCAGATCTTGGCATTTCCATTGTCACCAGCGACAGTGAAAAATTGCTGCTTCGACAAAATTTGACTTTGCTCAAAACTGATTTTCAAACTTGGAGTCTTTCCAAAATTTCTGGTCACGGCGATGTCTATTGGCGCAAAACGACGACTGCGACTGCAGCCGAAGCGCATCTGGCTGATGGAATTTCCATCGAAGAATTGATGAAACGCGAAGTGGTTTCGGTTTCATTTCACCCCAAAAACCCCAATCTCGCCTTGGCTTCTGCTCAGGGAATTTTTCTCACGACTGATGGAAAAACCTGGAACAAACTTTTGAATTTCAAAAACCAGGATTTCCCGGTTCTCGTCGATTCGGATTCGAATCTTTATGTGGGATCTCAGCGAAGCAGCGATCTGGGGCTCAAGTTTTTTCCTTTTTTCCGCTGGGAAAATCTCACCCCTCTCTTGGAACAAAGGCAGAAAAGAGCAGTTCAAGAATTAAAAATCCGCCAACTTTCCAGCCCGCGTCCAGGCATTTTGCGCATGGAAGTCGAAACCAATGCCGGCCGCGTGGCTCTCGCCGCTCGAACCCAGGCCTCAATCATTCAAAAATGGGATTTTGACTGATATTCAAAACACTTAGCTTTCATTTTTCCCTCTCTCTGAGGGACAAATTTTGTCATTCTCATTTGTGATTTTTTTCATTTCGCTTTCAATCTCCCATTCTTTCGGAGGAATTCTGCCCTTCTGGTTGTCTTTTATTTAAAAAGTCACTATGTAAGCACTAAATAAAACTCTCTTCGTCCTGGAGGCAAAATGATTCAACGCATTTTTCTAATACTGATGACGACAATTTTTTTTCAAGCCTCCCAGGCAAAAATCCTCATTGGACACGAAGGCAATGGCGGCGAGAATGTCGAAGCTTTTTTTATTAAAAAAGGGAAAAATATCCTGACAGTTCTCTCCTCTTCAAACTCTGGAAATAATTTTCTCGCCAAACACTCTTTGAATTACAAGGCTCTTTCGGACACTTTGGAAGCCTCTCGCATTGAGACCAGCAAACAACCTCTGAAAGACGTCAATGGCCAAGAGGTCGCAGCCATCGGTGAAAAAGGCCGAATCATTCTCAGCGAAAGCCGCTGGGACGAATACGTTCAGAACGGCCAAGATGTGGATCAGTTGGTATTTCACGAAATGCTCCGAAGCGCTGGAGTCAACGATGACAACTATCGAATTTCGGAACTGATCAGCCCTCTTTCTCAATTTTTTGGTTCTGAAGATAAATTTCGACTGTCCAACTACATTCGCCCTGAGAAAATTCAAATTAAGGTCGGCAGCAAATTTTTTGAAGGCGACACCACATTCGTCCGAGTGAATGATATTTCACGCACCGTGGAAATTCTGATGCCGCAAACTTTTGTCAGATCAGGCGAAATCGTCGACTATCATATCAATATTTCCTTCGCGAACCTTTATTCGCAACAAGTAAAAATCAAAGAAGTGAAATACGATTTTGCCGGTCGACTTTCAGTTGCATCGATCGTTCGTTTTGAAAGAGCCGTTTATAATGACAGCTCAGAAGGGACGTCTTCATTTCAAGCTAACGCTCACAGTCTGAACGATTTGGATGAAAGTGGACGATCGTTCAGCGACAGTCTTAATTTGGCCACTGATTCATCTGAAAGACTGCATTGGAAAGCCAAGCTTGGATTTCAAAACGGTCCTGCTACCAGCCGTATGAATCTTGAAAAAATCGTTTTTTCTTTCGATTTTTAAGTTCCGGAAAAGTTTCTAAAAAGGCGCCCAGAAAGGGCGTCTTGGCCATTTTTTTGACAGCCCGTTTGGCTTTTCCTGCAATACAGCCAGGCCCTGAATTCGCATCCAGAGCCTGGAATGAACACAATCACTTTTTGTCTTTTATCTGTTTTGGCATTGATTTTGGTCTCTCCCCAGACTCTGAGAGCCCAGCAATCCTGCAGCAAGGTTCATTTCACGCAAGCCCAACAAGCACCTCTACCCTTCACAATGGAGCAATTGGAAGCTCGTTTTCAGGAGCGATACGGAGTGCTGGTGAACTACTCCCACCTGACCCCGGATAAAAAATTATTTATCGTTGAGACTGATGATGGAGTAAAAATCGTTCACGCAGAATCCGGACTTCTTCTCAAGCAATTTTACTCAAAGTATGATTCTCTTCCTGCAATAACCGGCACACTTGGAATGCTTCGCCTGGAAGGCATTATCAGTCGCGCTGTTTTAATCACTCCAGACAGTCGATATTTAGTTGTCCTCCGCGGAAATATACTCACAACCATCGATCTGCGAACTTTTGAAGAGGTCGGGTTTCAAATGGAACGAAATATTGGCGACGACCCAAGCGTTCCATGGGCTCGGGTGGAAGTCGAATTGCACATTTCTGAAGTCACCATGAGCCAAGATGGACGGCATGTGGAAACCATCGGTCCGGTCTCTCGACAGAGATACTTCCTTCCTCATTTGCAAAAAGCGGAGCCAGGCGAGGCTTCTCCACCAGCATTTCCAACCGAATTTATCAACAATCCGGGCCCCCAATTTGATATCAACCCAGTTCTCACTCATGGACCTTTTCGTGAAATGTACAGGCTCAACCCCAACGTATTCCCCACTAAAAAGAGCCCAGACGGCCGCTTAGAAATTGCCTATGGCCGCGCCAAATCGGGTCCTGGTTATATTTTACAAGTCAAAGATCTCATCAAAAAGGAAACCAAAGCCCTGCGCTTTCCAGGAGATCCCTTGGGATTTCATGATGTCATTATCAGCCACGACAACCGCTATGCGGGAATGATTCGAAATAACAAAGTGATGGTTTTGGATTTGAAAACGAGCCGCTCGATATTTGAATATTCCGTTCCAGATTCGCAGGCTCTTCGGGGAGTTCATTTTTATGCCCCAGGGATGAAGTTTGAGTTCTCACCAGATAGCTCCAGTTTGCTCTTAGGGAAAGTGCTCCTGCATTTCAATGAAAGACAAGGGATTAATAAGTATCCACTTGATCCGGGAGTCATTTCCATTCTGCCAGCAGTGGGTGATCGGTTTTCAGGAGATGACCTTTTCGTTAAAGGTCAGCAGGCACCTCTGAAATGGAAAAATCTTGGACGCAAATTCTACAGTTTTGATGAAGCTTATAAGCTGCGCGGATACAGCTCGACCGCTCGTACGACCATTTACCAAGACGGACTGCCTTAATCATTTTTCAGTTCGTACTTTGCGTCTGAGGGACTTTCATTCCCTTCAAAAAAACCAACTG
Source organism: Pseudobdellovibrionaceae bacterium (assembly GCA_041288045.1). Taxonomy (GTDB): domain Bacteria; phylum Bdellovibrionota; class Bdellovibrionia; order Bdellovibrionales; family Bdellovibrionaceae; genus 21-14-0-10-47-8. The sequence goes on from JBGGMM010000176.1 coordinate 27,938, forward strand.
ATTTTTCTCGCGATCAACGCAGAAATAGAGAAAAATCAGCTCTTGGCAATTGATTTTGAGCTCATAGATATTGTCTTCCATACGAATGACGGAATGCCAATCCCCCTGACAGAGATTGCGAATTTTCTTTAAAATCAATTCGCGATCGGCATCTGCTAAAGCTAGAATCCAATCGTCCAAAGACTCAGTGTCCGGAGACGGCGGTCCGTAGGAATAGTCATGATATATAGGTACTGTCATCCCCTGACTATGGCCCATTTTCGGCCCTTTTGCCAAAGCTCGACACGTCTTGCAGATTCGATTTTGAGGACGCTTTTGTCCTCATTTAAATCGATAGACATTGCCTTTTTTGCTCATTTTGGATAGAAGTAGGGACATGAACGAAACAAGTCTCCCTCAGGATTCTACGAAGTCACTTTTCGTGAGCTTGCTCAAGCAAGAGTATCAATTTCGGCAGACGAAGAACCCTAGATATTCGATGCGCTCATTTGCAAAATGTCTCGAAGTGGACCAGTCTCTGCTAACTAAAATCCTCAATGGCAAAAGAAATCCCTCCAAACCTTTTATTCAAAAAGTTAACGAACGCTTGGGCGTCGATCTGATTGAAGCCGAACAGGAAAATGAAGTTCCCGATTCGAATTATCAGGCTGTTGAAGACACCTTTCATTTGATGAGCGAATGGTACCATTTTGCTCTGCTTGAACTGGCTCGCACCAAAGAATTTGTTGCGGAAGAAGATTGGATTTGCAAGCGCTTAAGAATCAACCCTGGGCAGCTCAAGCTGG
>JBGGMM010000177.1:0-2807 GCA_041288045.1 Pseudobdellovibrionaceae bacterium
AAGACAGGGCCCACACCAAGAGGCCCAAAAGCTAACAATGACCGCCTGTCCCCCAAAGTCTTTCAATTGAACCGGCTTACCATCGAGGTCGTTGACTGTAAAATTCGGTATCCCCTTGGTCTCCATTTCATCCATTTTCAACATAGTTTGAGCTGTCTTCGGCAAAGTCGACTCACTCCACTTCCAAAACAAAAAAGCCAACCCAATGCCCACCAACAAAGTTACAACAAAAGCTTTCAAATAAAGTTTCATATCCAGAATCCTCTCAAAGCCCCATTTTCAAAAGCAAGCCAAAAGAAAAAAGGCCTTGGTTTCCCAAAGCCTTTTCATTTCAAACTTATATTTTTATCAGAACTTAGGCTCGAGATTCAGCGCGAGATCGCTTCTGCATCGTCTTCACAGACTTACGCTTAGCTGCAGCAACAGACGCTCTTTTACGAGCAACTTTTGTTTTCTCTTTAGCAGCTGCTTTATCTGCCTTTGTCTCTTTACCAGCTTTCTTCTCAGCACCACCAGCTTTTTCAAAATCGTAATCAACGAATTCAATAAAAGCCATTTCAGCCGTGTCACCAGGACGACGACCGATTTTGATAATACGAGTGTATCCACCTGGACGAGAAGCAAATCGCTTCGATAGATCAGTGACGATTGTATTCACAGTCGTCTCATTTGGAACTCGTGACATCAAAAGACGTCGAGTTGCCAAATCACCTTTCTTTCCAACAGTGATTGCTTTCTCAACATGTCGACGAAGCTCTTTTGCCTTATCAACAGTTGTTTTAATTCGTCCATGTTCAACCAAAGAAACGATCAATCCACGAAGGAGTGCCTTTCTCGCATTGAACTTACGGCTAAAATATTTGGTTGCTCTTCTATGTGAACTCATAATCCCACCTAATTACTGCTGCTCACGCTTCACAGGAGGAACATTTGGGTCCCATCCAGGAGGCGGCCAGCCATCGATTTTCATTCCAAGCCCAAGTCCCATTTCAGAAAGGATCTCTTTGATCTCATTCAAAGACTTACGGCCGAAGTTCTTGGTCTTCAGCATTTCAGCCTCAGACTTCACAACCAACTCACCGATGTATCGGATGTTGGCGTTCTTCAAGCAGTTTGCACTTCGAACAGAAAGCTCAAGATCATCAACAGATCGGAACAGATTCTCATTGAGAGAAGTTCCCTTGCTGTCTTTTTGTTCCTCAACAGGCTCCATCGTTTCATCAAAAGTCAGGAAGATCTGCAATTGTTCTTTCATAATCTTAGATGAAAGAGCCACAGCTTCTTCTGGCTTCAAAGATCCATCGGTCCAAACTTCCAATGCCAATGCATCGTAATCTGTACGCTGACCCACACGCGCATTTGAAACTGTGTAGTTCACCTTGCGGATCGGGCTGTGAAGAGCGTCAACACCAATGAATCCAACTGGATAATCAGAATTGCGAACTTCAGCAGCGTCGTAACCACGACCGAAAGTAACGATGATTTCAGCAGAAAAATTCGCATTTCCACCCAGAGTCGCAATGTGCTGCTCAGGGTTCAAAATTTCCAGCTGATCACTCGTTTGAATATCCGCAGCAGTCACACGCCCTGGACCTTTCTTCGAAATTCGAAGAGTCTGAGGTTCAGAGTTGTACTGACGAAAACGAACTTCTTTCAGATTCAAAATAATATCGGTCACATCTTCCAGAACATCTGGAATCGTCGTGAACTCATGAAGAACACCCTCAAATTTCACTGCGGAAACTGCTGAACCCATCATAGAGCTCAGAAGAATGCGGCGAAGAGAGTTCCCCAAAGTCACACCGTAGCCTCTCTCGAGAGGCTTGATTGTGAACTTTGCGTAATCGTCACGAAGCGTCTCACGATCAACTTCGAAACCTTTTGGTTTAATCAGATCACGCCAAAAACGGTAATAGTGCTCCTGCATAATTGAAACCCCCACAGGTGTTTTATCTCGAGTAGTACTCAACGATCATGTTTTCTTCGACTGGGACTGTGATATCTTCACGAGCTGGAAGATCTTTAACAGTTCCTTTGAAGGCCGCATGATCTGCTTCTAACCATGATGGAACAGTTCTTCGTGCCACTGACTGAATGGCGCCAAGAATCTTGTTCATCTCACGGCTTTTTTGAGCCACTTCAACCACATCGCCTTTGCGAACGTTAAAGCTTGCAACATTCACACGCTTTCCATTCACATGAATATGGTTATGGCTCACCAACTGACGAGCTTCACGACGAGAATTCGCGAATCCCAATGAGTAAACAACATTGTCCAATCGTGCTTCCAAAACTTTTAACAGAGCCAGACCAGTGACTTCTTTTGAGCGGTCGGCAACGTCAAAGTAACGAGCAAATTGTTTCTCAGAGAGACCATAGTATCGCTTCGTTTTTTGCTTCTCACGAAGCTGCAATGCAAATTCAGAGAACTTCAAACGAGCTTGACCATGTTGCCCTGGAGGATAGGGTCTTCTTTCAAATGAACATTTATCAGTGTAACAACGATCACCCTTGAAAAAGAGCTTCAGGTTTTCACGCCGACACATCTTACATACGGAATTAGGTACGCAACTCACAATATCACCTCTTAAATTCGACGACGTTTAGGAGGACGGCAGCCGTTATGAGGCACAGGCGTCACATCCTTCAGAGTGTTAATTCTCATACCCACAGCAGCCAAAGCGCGGATAGCAGGTTCACGTCCTGCTCCTGGACCTTTCAGGTAAACATCAACCGATCTCATACCTGCTTCCATTGCTTTTTTTGCTGCATCTTCAGCTGCCATTTGAGCTGCAAAAGGAGTCCCC
>JBGGMM010000178.1:0-3122 GCA_041288045.1 Pseudobdellovibrionaceae bacterium
ATTTTCTTTTTGATCAAAAAATCGCCCACCGAAGTGACATTCATGAAAAATCAAATTTTCACAATCTCTTTTTGGACTGGGTCGAGCAAGAGCCCAAAAAAATTCAAATCTCTCAACCAAAGCTTCATGCAAATGCAGAGAAAATCGTCGTCTGTCATCTTTTTCCTTCGGGCACCAGGTCCTATCAGAAAGAATGGCCTCGGGAATCTTGGCTTGAGCTCTTTCGCCACCTGCAAAATGAAAATTATAAAGTTGTCTTGACTGGATCTCCGTCCGATCAAGCGCGACTGGAGCAATTGTTCTCGTTACAAGACTTAAAAGGAATCCAGGTTCAGGTCGGAAAATGCAGCTTGGAAGAAACCAAGAATCTATTGGCTCAAGCAAGCCTAGTGATCTCAGTCAACACGGGGATCATGCACCTGGCAGCGAGTCTTGACGCTCCAATGATTGCGCTCCACGGTCCGACAGACCCTCGCAGATGGGGCCCCGTGTCTAGCGCCAGTCTGGTTTTGCAGTCTCAATTGCCCTGTTCACCCTGCCTCAACTTAGGTTTTGAGTATGCGTGTCCGCGCAATGACTGTATGAAAAATATCACAGTGTCTCAAGTCCTTAAGGCCGTGCACCAGCTCTCTAGCAAGCCGTCTTAATTTCGTGGTCCTTGGTTGAAAAATCCTGAGTCTTCTCTCATATTAGGGAAATGCTTAAGGCCCACGAAAAGAGTTTTGCGCTCCTTCAAAAGCTCATCGATTTGATGTTGGTAGCAGGCTGTTGGTGGGTCTGCGGCTTTGTCCGATTCACGCATTTTAAATCTGAACCTTTGGATATTTTTTACTTCAAAGCGACCATTCCTTTGATTTTTCTGACTTATTATTTTTTCTCTCGATCGGGTCTTTATAAATCCCATCGACTGAGCAATCTTTGGAAAGAAAATCTGGCGGTTTTGCATGCCAATTTTTTTTCCGTGATGTCCTTTGTTGTTTTGATTTACTTCGTGAATGAGTCGAAACTTTCGCGAGCCACGGTCATTGCCTATTTTATTTTCTCGACTTTTATTTTCTGGTCCTATCGCTATATCCTTCGAATTGGATTGCGAGCTCTTCGTCGACAGGGCCGAAATCTTCGTCACGTGGTTTTAGTTGGATACGGTCAAATGATCGAATCCTATGCAGCTGTGATTCAAGAGTTTCCGGACGCTGGAATTAAACTCAAAGCCTGGATCGATTCACGAGGGGCTTCAAAGAAACTGCAGATCAGCGAGTTTTCAGGAGACCTTGCAGATGCTCGGCGAAAATTTCGCCCGGATTATTTCATCATTGGTTACCCAGCCAAGGACACACAGTTCCTCGAAGATTTCTTAAGAACGAACTACAATGATGTCGTTCCCCTGGTCGTCTTGCCGGATTTGCAGTATTCATTTATCGGTTTTCAAGTTGAAGATTTGGCCGGCTTTCCAGCGCTGATCGTGAATCAACCTAATTTTTCATCAGTCGATGAAGTGAGCAAGAGAGCCTTTGATTTCGTCTGCTCGGGACTTGGTTTGATGCTTTTGTCTCCTCTTTTTCTGTTGATTGGCGTTTTAGTGAAATTGGATTCGCAAGGACCAATCTTTTTCAGGCAGGAACGAGTCGGTCTTGATGGCGTCAAATTCAAGATGTGGAAATTTCGAACCATGAGTATTTCCGCAGAATCAGAATCCGAATGGACAGTGAAAAATGATCCTCGAAGAACGGCTCTGGGGCGTATCTTGCGAGCCACTTCCTTAGATGAATTGCCACAGCTTTGGAATGTTTTTTGTGGGGATATGAGTTTGGTCGGTCCTCGACCGGAACAGCCGCGCTTTGTTGAAAAGTTCAGATCTGAAATTCCGGCTTATATGCTTCGCCATAAAATGAAAGCTGGAATCACAGGTTGGGCGCAGGTCAATGGCTGGCGTGGCGACACCTCTCTAGAAAAGCGTCTTGAATGTGATTTGTACTATGTCCGAAATTGGTCTTTGTGGTTTGACTTGAAAATCATTGTTCTGACCTTCTGGCGTGGCTTTGTAAATCGAAATGCCTATTAATGCCTGCAAGTCTTTCCTCCTAAAAACCAAAGATCAGAATGTCGATTTGCTTTTTCGTCGGGATTTGATGTCTCAATGGGTTCTTGAAGCGGCTTGCTCGCATCAAGGCCCAGAACCTTTGCGCATTTTGGATTTTGGCTGCGGTCGTGGCGATGATCTGGGAATGATTGCCGAGAACCTCAAGCATCATGGCATCCAAAAATTTGAACTCTATGGAATCGAGTGCTTTGCTCCAAGTGCCAGCGAATCTCAAAAAAAAGGGATTCAAGTCAGCGCTGCCAATATTGAATCTGAATGCTTTCCCTACAGTGACGGATTTTTTGATGTGGTCCTTTCCAATCAAACAATTGAGCACACGAAAGAAATTTTTTGGATTTTTTCAGAAGTCTCTCGGGTTTTGAAAGCCGGCGGCTTGGTTCTAACCGGTGTGCCGAATCTCGCGTCTTTTCATAATCGGCTCTTACTGCTCTTTGGCCGTCAGCCGACCAGCATCGAGCTTTTAGGGCCTCATGTCCGTGGCATCACAGCACCATCGTTTCGCCAGTTTTTGCAAACAGATGGGTATTTTCAAGTGAATGAAATTCGGGGCGGGCATTTTTATCCTTTTCCACGAATTCTCGCTCAAATCCTCTCGAGGCTGTTTCCTGGAGCGAGCGCCAGTCTTTTCATTAAAGCTCAAAGAACGAGAAAAGCTGGATTGTTTTTAGAAGTTTTGAACTCCAGATTTTTTGAAACTCCCTATTTCACGGGTAGAGGAACCTCACAAGCGAAAATCTAATCCGCTTGCCGGGATGTGCTCAGTAAATACGCCAAGCAAAGATAAAACAGAACATTCAATGGGTGTTTGTAAATCGAAACATTGAAAATTCCAAAAAACCAAAAAAACAAAAAGATCAGCAGAGAGTAAATTTGGCTGCTCGTTTGAAGCGAAGAATTTAAAATCTGTTTCAACGGGCGAATCAGAAAGATCATAAAATAAGCCGCACAGGCAATCAGTCCCCAGTTCAGAATCAGAGAGGCCCAAATCGAATCGACTTTGATATATTTTGCAGACTGAGTG
>JBGGMM010000179.1:0-5315 GCA_041288045.1 Pseudobdellovibrionaceae bacterium
TATCATGCCCGCGCGCCCCGCTATATCCTGCAACCGCAGGACAACACCCTCATTCGTGTCGCAGGCCCCCAACAAATCCCTTGGGAAGAGGGCACAGAAATCAAAAACATCTCTCTCTCAGGCCTAGCCTTCACAGCACCGACTGAGCTCTGCCCGATTGTCGGGGAGTTTATCAAAATTCAATTCAACGTCCCAGCCACAAGCCAAATGGCCTGCTTCGGCTTGGTCACCAGACTCGAAGCCCTCGGCCAAACCGAAATGCTCGTCGGCATCCAGTTCTACAAACTAGAAATGTCCCACCGAATCGTTTTGCTCCAAGGTCTCGCGCAAAAACTCAAAGACCAACAAAAGAAAAACAGTGACCTCCACACTCCCGATTTCTCCTGGAAAAAACTGCGCCGAAATTGGAAAGTCGTCCTCGCCATGCTCTTCTGCCTCTGCGGCTGGCTCGCCCTCGTGCAATGGGCCTGGACTCTGAAGTGATCAATCAATAATTTTGATTGCACATGCATTTTCACTTTTTTACGATGGAAACACGCATGAAAATATTGAGACAGATTTTAATTATTTTTTTCTTAGGATTAATTCCTGCTCTCTCTGAAGCTGCGATCGCTTTTCGCAATAAGACTTTCACTGTCAAGACTTCACCCTCAACCTCAACCACTTTGACAGAGCCAACGAGCGCCGCTCAAAACGACATTATTTTCGTTTGGGCGGTTCTCGGTTACCAGACAGTCACTGCCTCGACTCCGACAGGATGGACTCTTCTTTATACGATCCAGACAAATCAGACAAAAACTTATCTCTACTGGATTCGCCGTGGAGCTTCGGCACCCACCTATACGTTCACTTACAGTAGCGTCGACTATGCCGAATTTTCAGTCACAGCCTGGAGCGGAGTGATCACTTCTGGATCGCCGATAGATGTTTCAGCATCAAATGCAAGCGTTCAGAAAGCGCCTGCCCATCCCGACTGCCCTTCCGTCACAACAACAGTTGCCAACACAGTGGTGATCGCTTTTGGAATGGGGTGGTCTGGGTGGAGTACGATAGCTGGTACCCCGTCCGGCTACACCGCTCGCGAAGTCGGAGTCAACGGGAACAACAACGACTTGGCTGTCTTCTCTAAGGCTGTCGCGGTGGCAGGAGCTGAAAATCCCGCCGCCATCACAGGTGCTCTCAATCCCGGTGTCTCCAATGACGTCGCCGAAGTCACTGTCGCTCTGAAACCTGATGGAGCCTCTTCAGCAGCACCAATTCGCCATCGCGTGATCCAGAACTAGAGCATCATCACGATTGCGCTTTTCGAGCACACTGAGCTGGTCCCAATTTGAGACGTCAAGTTTTCGGCCGCGATCAAACTCTTTTCAACTGTGAGAATTCTTGAACCATTCCAGCGCTGTAGTCTCTCGCCTCGAAAAATCTCTGTCTGACTTCTGTGCGATGAATTTTTCTCTTCGCAAACTGACAACAAGAAGAGACGGTCCGGCTCTTGCGTAGGTCAAAGTCAGGAGGACTCATGAAAGGCTCGTTTGTTATTTTTTTGTTAATGATTGCTTCCACCTCTTTCGCACAAAGCGGAAATGGTGCTCCCTCAGGGGCGCATTATAATCTCAATATCATTGGTGTGCCGAAAGGGAAATCGGCGAGCATGACAGATAATATGGGTCATCGGATTTTTGTGCCCTTGACTGGAAAAACAAAAATTCTTCTCTCGATGGGAGAATTTCAAGTCTTAGATGCCAATGGGACTGATGGCTCTGCCAGCTTTCAATTGCCCAATCCAGACGCAGACAATGATGGTGTGACCTCCTACTCCGTGTTTGCACGAGCACTTGGCAAGCCTGGGGGATCAGCGCGAATTTCAACTTGTGCCACAGATCCTCTGACCCTGGAAGAAGTCTGCAGCACTCTCAATTATCTGAGTGTGCGCGGAACTGGCAAAAGCCGATTCACCAATGTCGGCGCTGAGCTCCTATATATTTATGCTGATTTAGACGGCGATGGAACGACAGAAAGATATCCGTTGTTTGATGATCGATTGCAGGATTACTTTTGGTCTTATGACAACAATGGATTGAAGCTTCTGCAATTGCGATTCTATGAAATGGCGACTCGCGTGCCTTAGCCCTTCTCCATCATTTTTTCGAGGACTTCGTTGGTCTTGATAAAGCTGATGCCGGTTTTTTTGCCGTCGCGCCAGACGACTTCGGCGTTCAGGTTGTGGCGGCGGTTGAGAGCCCTCAAGACGACTGTCATCCTGACCAAATCTCCAGATTCCAGGCTGACGTCTTCTTGAGTCCACTCAAGGCAGGCCCCTGTCACGCTGAGGTTTTTCACTTCCACAATAAAGTTTCCACTGCGGCCGTAGACCTCAACAGATGCTCTTTCTTTTGTGCTGTATCGGGTAGCTGCCATACTCTTAGTGTATCGGAGTTATGAGGGTCTCGTTAACCCACAAAGTTGAGAATGTTCTTCACAAATTGTTCATATTCTAGACGAGTTCTCAAACACCGATCCGCTCGAGAAACTCCTCACGAGGAATATATTTACCCCCGAAGGATTTGGTCACATCCGTGAGCATCTGTCTTTTTATGAAACACACTCCACAGATTAAGGATTCGCTCCAGGATTCCGCTCGGCCTGCCGGATATAGCCGAGCATATCATTCAAGACTTTGCTTGTTTCTTGTGAAACGGATTTATATTCAGGATTGTGATCGGGATGGTACTTTTGCAGCCGTTTTCGGACTTCTAATTTGATTTGCTCCCTTGAGGGGTTTCCTGGAATATTCAGAGCCCTTTGAATATCATTGTAGGAATGGACCCGATTGTTGGATTCTACAATTCGGGCCATTTCAGCGCGGTCCGCCGCAAAGTTGATACTGTTATTCTCTCTTGGGACAACACGCTCTGCCTCTTGAAAGCTCGAAGGCGCTGGATTTCTTTGATTTGGCGGAGGCTCCCGACCTGGGAATCTTTCGGAATATTGGTTTTGCTGTTGTCCTTGTTGCTGTCCCGCTGATTGGCTGTTGTTGGCTTGCGCTTTCGCCTGGGGTTTCAAATGACTGACTTCGTCGGCATCGACTTCCTTGGACTTGGTATAGCCACCTTCACTCCACCTCATGAGGTACGTTTTTTCACCAGTTCTTGGGTCAACTTTGACTCCATTGATTTCAGCTTGTGTAAAACTACCATCGGAACGTGGGAAATAGACCTTTTGGCCAAGATTATAGTCGATGTGAATTTTATCGATATCGACGGTTTTACTCAGGAGATTGTCGCCTTCTATCCATTCGACCCGGACTGATTTCGCATTTCCATATTGGTCATACTCTTCGACATTTGTGATTGTGGCTTTTGATCTCGAGCCGTTGGATCGTGGAACGGATGCTGTCTGACCTGTGAATCCACTTCTCAGCGTATCTTCCCATTGACCCGCAATACCATTGCCTCGAAGAATGGCGGATTCCCTGGCCGTAAATCCACCCTTTTGTAAAACTTCATCTCTTTCTCTCGTCAATGGAGAATTGGGATCAAAGTCATAGCCACCTTTTTCATGGACTTGCTTCAGTGCAAGTTTTTGGGCGCCAGTGAGGGGTTTTCCAGTGATGGCCTCGGCCACTTGATAACGCTCTTCGAGAGTCAATGTGCTAGCGAAATCTAAATCCCGGTTTTGCTTTCCAGAAGTTTTGACCGTTTTGATGAATTCTTGAAGCTTTTGCGCTCTATTGGCGCCGGCTCCTTCTTTGAGACCGGTGATCACTCTCTGAAGAGAGGGAATGGCAGCGATGAAAGGCGCAACTGACGCTATGGAAGTGAGAGCTTCAATTGTACAGTTTGCTTCGGCCTCTTGCGCTTGAGAAAGTGCTGAATCTTTGGAAGCACAGACGGTTTCATTTGCTAGATTGGCTTTCTTTTCTAAATCGATCAGGCTCTTCTTCTTGCCTTCACATTTTTCGATGGCTTTCAAGGTGACAGCACTGGCCAAACCCGCATTTGCTCCGACTAATCCGGACTCAGCAACCATACCTAACCTTGTGGCCTTTCCTGCTTTATTTAAAGCTGAAAGGGCTTGAAAAACGCGACCCCCGCCGAAAGTAACCGCTGTGATACTTGCTTCGACGAAGGCATCATCCACGACTTCTTTTGTCTGATGACGATCTTCGTGTCGTTCTAAAATGCAGCTTTCAGCATCTAAATAAGTTTGCGCTTCTCGGCCTGCTGCTGAAGTGGAGTTCGGATTTTGTTCCTGAAAAACTGGGAGCCGTTGCAGACGGGTTCTGAGCTTTTCAAAATCACATGTCTGACTTCGATTTGAAGTTTCTGAAAGGCATCGGAAAGCTTCGAGATTTTTTTTGTAAGAATCTGCGAGCGTCGCTCGGTTGAAATCCATTTGTTGGCGGATGGAATTTGCAATTGTGGCGTCCGAAAGGTCGTATTCGGTTTTGAAGATTCCGTAGCGTGGCTGCGGCTTCTTTTTGATCGCAGTTTCTTGAAATTTTTTGCCCCGGACCCAAGGGACTTCGTTTTTTTTGATTTCAATGGCTTTTGCGATGGGATCACAGCTTTTTTGGATATTTTCCAAAGCTGTTTTCGAGAGCTGTGGACCATTTCTGACTCTATTTTTCTCTGGTGCTGAAAATTTCTGAAGGCAAGCATGATGGGCTTGAATCAGATCTTCAATCATTGGAATCGCTTGTTTTGTCTTTTCGACCAACTCTTCAAATCGCTTCTTCCTTTCAGCAGGCGATGAGCAGCTTCTGGCTTCAGTTTTTAGATCCTCACATTTCTTTTTGATATCAGGCCAGATGGGAGCACACTCAACTCCTCCTAGAACATGATGAACATTTGGATTCATTGAATCCAAATGGGCGATCTCTGCTATAAGGGAAGAGTTCACAGATTCAAGCTTTGCAGAGGCTGAATAAAATCTTGTGATTGCGACGGAGGATTTCTCTGGAGAAATTGTGTTGCATTGACCGACAATGCTTAAGTAAGAAGGATTGATCTTTGCGCTAAATCTGTCTTTAAAGTATTGTCCAAGCTGAATTGAGTCTGAAAAACTGGGGCTTTTTTTCTTTTTCGTCTGAAAATCCCGGTAGCTTTGGATTTGGGATTGGCATGTCTTTGCTTCGCTTTTGTACTCAATACTCCAAGATGTCTTATCTTGAAAATCATCCTAGCCCCACTTTTCCAACATCGATGGGCAGCTTGCCTTTCGGTTGGATAAATTTTGATCGGCGACAGCACTTTTTACGGCGCCTGTTTCCGACGGGATTGGGGAATTAGCCCATACGAAACAGGAAATTGTCG
>JBGGMM010000180.1:0-17346 GCA_041288045.1 Pseudobdellovibrionaceae bacterium
GCAAAAATGCCAGAAACAAAAATCAGGTTTTTACACTTCACAAAAATTCCATCCCAACTGCCGTTTTACTGCCGAAAGTGTCCATCATCAATCGGGAAATACTGGGAAATCACAATCAAATGATTTCGATAAGTTCGATCATGAGCTTACGATGAGATCAAAATTCCCACCAGACAGCCAAAATACAAACATCACTCACCTTGTGGTGAAAGAAATTAGAGATCAGAATCATGTTGTAGATATTGCCACCAAAGATCTGGAGGTCTTTCATGAAATTCCAAAATATCAGTCAGCTGACAAAACTGACTCTGTCAGGAATCGTTTTATGTTTCATCATGACTGCGCCGCAAGCCTTTGCCACCGATCGTAAAGATTCGCGGGATATGAAACAGGAGGGTCGCATGGACTCTCGGCATGCAAAAGATGAATGTACAGAAGAGACCTTACGCAATGGGAAGTGCCGACGGGACAAGCGAGATACGAAGCAGGATAATCGGCAAGAGTCTCGAGATATAAAACATTGATTTGTAAAAGCTTGGAACCATTTCCAGGTTCCAAAATTGGTGGAGGTGCGGGGAATCGAACCCCGGTCCGCAAGAGATCCACGATAAGGCGCTACATTCTTAGTCGGTGTTTTAGTTTGATCATGGAGCTTCCATCGACAAAATCATCATGATCACTCCCCCAGAATTTTTAAATGCAAAGCCTGGAGAAACCACTTTGCATCGAGATCCCTAAATGACGGATTCACCAGGAACGGGATCAAATCTTGGGAATCCGTACAGCGTTAATTAAAATTAAGCTGCAAGTGCGTAATCGTTTCCAATTACAAAGTGCATGTTTTTAACGAGGTCCTCATACTCCCCGGAATGCTCCTCATGCTTCAGCACCCACGTCGAAACCAGGTCACCCCCAAATTTCTAAATGCGTTCTTCAACATCGAAGGAACAAAAGTATACCTCAATTCCCCATTAGAACAAAAACTTTATTCATCTAATTTTCTTTAGAAGCACAAAGAATGAGCATGTCAGTTTGACACGGTTTCTGCTCTGAAATTCGATTTATGCTACGGAAACCCGAAAGTTATCAACGGAGTCCCCAGGGTTTTCCACAAAATGTTGGAAATTTGAGCTCGGTGATAACATTTTCTGACAAAAAAATGACAAATCTGACATGTCTAAATTTCCCTTAAATTGCTGAAGACTCCAGCAAAAAGCACCACTTTAGGGACGCATTTGATGCGCCGGGTGAAGGAAAAAGAGAAAGGCACCCTAAGGCTATTTCGTGATTGGAAAAAGCTGAAGGTTGAGCTGATACACACGATCACCCTTTGTGGTGAGTCGCTTCACACCAATATTTTTCTGAACTTCTTTTCGAATTTTTCTGAGTTGAAATCGAAGCTCTTCAAATTCTTGCTTCGTCAGTGCCAGAGTTGCAGAACCAAATTCTCTCTCCGTCGGAGCATCCTGGAAAAGAGATTCCAATCCCAAGTACATCAGCTCCGCTTGCAGTTTTCTGACAAGCGCTACGGGCACGTCCTCAGCGGATTCCATCAGTGCTCTGGCTTTCTTGATTTCCCCAGTCTGCGGGTCCTTCGCCAGCTCCCCGGCTTGAATCAAAGACTGCACTGCCGCCTGCAGTTCATCGGCACTCGCTTTGTTTCGCAAAGTCTCTCTGAGTCTCTCTGGCTCAAAGCTCACGTCTTTCTGATCCACCAATGAATACAAAATCCAAGTGATCCAGCTTGGGATTTTTTCCCAAGTCTTTTGATCGATCTCTCCGGATTTTAGTTTTGAATCCACACGTTTTTCGTTGAGCTCTTTCAAATGCATGTTTCGTTCGGCTGGATCCGAAGCTTGTCCATACAAAACCAGCAAACGAAATTCATCTGTGTGGTCTTTGGTAAGACCCATGGCCTTGGCGAATTTGCCGATCATGTCTGGAGAAAGATTTCTTCTGCCTTCGATGATCAGTTTTAAATAATTTGGTGATTTGATATTCGCAGCTGCTGAAAAAACCGCATAGCTGTAAGGGCGAATGTCGTTTTTCGAAATTTCTCTTCGGTACTGGTAATAATCCAAAAGGAATCTTCTGAAATCCAGATAGTTCACAACATTGGGAGCTTCAATCAACCCTGGCATTTTCTGAGTCAGAGCTTGTTGAATGACACTAGAGCTTGGTGCTGGTTCTGCAGCAGGAGCCGCCATGAGCGAAGCTTCTTGAGCTGCCACCATGTTCTCATCTGAAGTCATCTTCATCTGATTATTTTCCATAGGCTCTTTCCCCCTGCATTCAAAATTTCACAATATCTTAGCCACCAACTCAAACAAATTCCGAATTCGAACTAAGATAAATCCCTTATTTGATTTGCAAATTGCTCAACAGTTCAAAAAGCCTAGCGAAAAGGGAGGGGATCTTTTCGCCAGGCTCTTGAACCGGAAAAACTTATCGTCTTAAAATCACTTCCACACGCTCAACTGTCAGGCGCTCGGCCACATCCAGACTGAGATCGTGCAGGTTCTGTCCAACCACGACATGTCGTTGCACATGAACTCTTTGACCGCTTGTGGACGGGCCGAAGCTCAACTGACCTTCGACAGAACCATTGACCATCAAACGGGCTCGGCCTCCTCGGGCATAGACGACAACGGATTCCACTCGGTATCCACGGTACTGATGAAGTCCTGTCAGATTCTCAAGATTGATAATCGCGTGTTGGTAGAAAGTCTGATTGATGTAGCCCGGAAGCACAACTTGCTGACCTCCGCCACCTGGAGGAGGGTATGGAGGATTTGGCTGATTGTATCCACCACTCAAATTCACCACAATGCTCTCGATGTAAAGACGTCCCCGAATTTGCAAACGCAGATCGCGAACATTCTGACCGATCGTCAGTTGGCGACGTGGATGAAGAGTCAGCCAAGACCCCGAGGCATAACTTGAATCCTCTTCGTAACCATCGGCAGTCAACACCACAGCTGTGTAGCCGTCATTAGATCTTGCGATCACTTCAACAGATTCAACTCTTTGGCCGCGATGATTTTGCAATCGCAGAAGACGCATCAAATCCAAGCTCTGATTTTGAATTGTTTGATTCAGTCGAACTTCTTCGCGATCTTGAGAGGGTCCGTGATTGCCATGACCGTTTCCGTTTCCATGTCCACCGCCCGGTGGATCATAAGGAGAAGGATCGACCGGATCACCACCCCCATGATCGTTTTCCTCGTGGTCGCCGGGATAAGGAGGATTGTCTGGAAACTGGCAATCTTCACCAGGTCGGCAGATTCCGCCTTGGGCGTCTCCGTTGCCATCATCCCACTGTGCAAATGCCGATGCGCTGCAGCCCAATGCCCATAGCAGGGCCAAAACGACTCTCAATTTTCTCATAATTCTCCCCCTGGTGTTGCTTTGACTTAAAAAAGTCTTCCCAACAAGAGTAGAGCAAGTGCCGGACCAAGCAGAAAAAAGAAAAAGTGACCCCACCTGCCAACGTTCCACCGGGGTCACTCTGAGAGTGCAATTGAATTTAAATTTGGACTAATTAAAGACCGGCAGCTCGAAGACCGGTCAGATCCTGGATCAAAACTCGAACCGAGTGACCTTTGCGATTGAGTTTCAAAAAGAAATGATCGCGGTCACCGTCTCTTTGCAGATCCATATTCACAAAGAGAACCAGATCACCTTCGCCTGAATTGCGAATGATTTGGACTTCTTTCAATGAATTGTGAATCTGTGTGATACGCAAAACACCAGTCGCCGGATCTTTCATTTCTTCCATGGTCAAAGCTCGCTCAGTCGGAGTGTTCAGCTCTGGAAACATCTGGGGATTGGCCAGGGGGCCAGCGATTTTGATCACTTGATTTTCATTTGTCAGCGCCATCATTTTGAATCCGGAACTTCCCTGCACGACTTCGAAAGTTTCCATCACAGCTGATTTCAAAGTGTTCGAGTGATTGGATTTTCTCTCTGAGAGCACAAGAAGTTCATAAAATTTTTCGCATTCCATTGTCAGGCAGCTTCTTGGCGGGAACACTCCATCCAAAGAAACAGTGGTGGTGCGGAAAATGATTTTTGCATTGGCCTTCTTGTACGTCAGATCCACAACAGCAGTTTCACAAAGACTTCCACCGCTCCCGGCGGCAGAGTCCATGCAGGCCAAGGTTGCCTCTACTGGCTGCACTGTCGAAGCCATGGATGAAGCAATGCTTTTCATTTCACCTACTAGGCGAATTTCGATTTTCTCATTTTCAATTTTCAAAGAGGCGTGATATTTGCCAGTGACATAATTGAAATTCAAAACAGGCTTGCGAATGTTGTAGGCAAGCTTCAGATTCTTTGCCCTTTGCTGCTCGTCTTTGACTTGTTCTTGAACCAAAGTCAAAAATCCGCGCAAAGCATCTTTGCCTGCACCCGAGTAGCGCTGAGAGTCTGCCAGCATTTCAGCGATTTCTTCTTTGCTGATTTCAGTGCTATTTGAATTTTCCTTTTTATCTTTATTGCTAGTTTTGTCTTCATCACCAGTTTCGCCTGGCTTTTTATTGTTGGGAGGACCATTGCCCTTCCAAGTCTCATTTTTTTTGTCGTCGCCTTCATCTGGATTGGGAAGACTGTTCTTTTCCTGTTCACCTGCTTTTGGAGTTTTGTCTGCAACCGCTGGGGCGCTGTCGACAGATGAACTGTCTTTTTTCTTACCGCAAGCAATGAAGCTCAGGCTCACGGCCAAAGCAATGATCACGCGTTGATTGAATTTTCCCATAAACGGTCCTCCGTCAAAGAGCAGACAGAGAGCAAGGCCAACGCCACGCTGAAAACAAAAAGATTCGCATTTGAGCTACTTTGCGCTGTCAAAGAGATAGTCAGGAGCCCAGTTTGGGCTCCTGACAAGTGTGAGAGGGGCGTGAAGGGATGTTAGATAGCACTTGCGTGCGGTAGGAATTAAGTGACTGATTTGTTTGGAGAGCGAAATGCCAACGGACTCGTGGCAACCGCTCGTGCGAGGGCGGCGGGAACGGCTGCCTTGGCCCTTGTTGTTTCCATGGGTGGAGCTTTTGGTGATGGATCCCCTTGAGGTGGCGGATCGAGCTGGCTGGGCTGATCGTCCCTCACGGGAGGCTGTTTTTGGGGTTTTTCCATCTTCTGAGATTTCAAACTTCACTCCTGAAAATTTTCGTTCAAATTGGCCAGTAACAGTCTTTTGCTTCATCAAAAGGATTCCACACTTTTCGGCGTGAAACGAAGCTGCGAGCTTCAAGCCTTTTTCGAGATTCGTTTTTGACTCTTTCTGACCTTTTTCCATTATTCTTACTTTCATTTTTGCTCTTGGCTCTTTGGGCTTCCCAATAAGCTTCAGAGCCATGCCGTGGAGATTTGTGGTTCACCCAAGCTGTCATCAATTGGCCAACTCCGGCGTTGAGAGCTCTGAACCTTCTGTCACCACCACAGGAACGTCTTCTTTGATCTGACTGAGCTTTCCAAGTGCGAAAGCCGCCATGGTCAATCCGAAGTCCACAAGAATCATGTCATAGTGTTGTCTCATGCTGAGCAGATTCAAAATAATCGCGCCCATCCAGAAACACAGAACCCAACTGAAAAGTCGCGGCATCAAAGCCAAACCAATGGCAATACCGATTTCAATGGTTCCAATCATCGACATAAATGAAGAGGAGCTCATTCCTAAAAGATGCGGAAAAGCCGGAGACAAATATTGAGACCAATCCGTGATCATATTCACGAATTTGTCCATACCGGCAACGAGAGGAACAGCCACCAATCCTGATTGCAGGACAGTGAAAGCTTGATAAATCAGGCGGTTGTTCTCGTTTTGCCAAAGGATTGGAGCAGGTGTGACTTTGTACTCGCGACTGCCGCGATCAAAGCCAGATTTCCGACCATAATCCTTTATGGACTGCTCAACATGAGCCATTCATCCTCCATGTCTAAATCGCTGACCACACCAAAGAGCAATCCCCATGCCTTCCAATAATTTTGCTCTCACCAAAGTTTTGGGGCAGTTTTGTGCGCAAACACGAGGCTAACCCCCAATGAGAATGGGGAAATTTGCACTGCTTTGTTTTCATGAATGAAGTCTTTGTTTTTTTAGATTGGTAAAGATTTAAGGAGATAAGAAAAGAGCCCAAAAAAAACAAAAATGAAACTGAAAAATTTCATGTCTGTTGTCTTATGTCTTCCATCTTCCGCTATCCTTCCTAAAAAACTTGCCAGACGGCCACGATGGTCGTCTGGAAGCCTTCGCATGGACGGACATACTCACGTTTACCCTCGGCACCGCTGTGCTCGAGACTCCCATCCACGATGTTGTCCGTCGGCACATCATACCAACGGTCAACATCGTGGATGGAGGGTCGTCGCGAAGTTTTTTACAGAAGTGGTGTGCGAAGCCCGCGTCTTCGCCTGATCGTGAACGTCCGTGTCCGTGTTTTCTGGAAATTCGGCCCTCCACGGCCTCACCCCTTCGGGGCTCGCCTGCGGCGAGTTTCCAGAAAATCGCAATGGTTAGGAGGGAGGAAGAAGAGTGAATTAGAGCTGGTTGGTTTTTAGGAAATCTAGAGTTGCTTGATTGTCTTTGAGCCATTTTTCGCAGACTTCGAACATTGGGCAGTGTTCTTCTACTAATTTCCAAAAATCTTTTGAGTGGTTCATGTGTTTGAGGTGGGCTAGTTCGTGAATCAAAATATAATCGACCACTTCTAGTGGAGCTCCGATCAGGCGCCAGTTGATTTGAATGGAGCCTCTGGAAGTGCAGCTGCCCCAGCGGCTTTTTTGGTTTCTGAATTTGAGGACTTTTGGGAAAAGTTGCATTTGATTGGACCAGATTTGGATTCGCTCTGTGATTAATTTTTCAGCTTCTCTTTGATAAAATTTGTGCAGCTTGGGGAAAAAAGCCTGAACTTGCTCTTCGTTGACTTCGTTCCACAGATTTTCAGGCAAATGCAGCTGCAGAAAATCTCCGTGCCTTGAAAAGAACACTTGCTTCAAAGGAGTCGGAACAAAGCGCAAGCTAAGAAGTTGACCCAAAAATGGAAAGGTTTCGGACTGAGTCAGCTTTTTTTCCGGAAACTTTTGCGCCATTTCGGCGAAATTTCGCATGTGCTTTTCAATCCACTTTTCTTTTTGCAACAGAAACTCTTCGATTTTACCCTGGGGAGTGCGCAGGTTGGCTTTGATGCGAATGGGAGCCCCTGGCTTGAGCGATATGCTCACTGAGCGTCTGAACGCTTTGCGCTCGACCACAACAGACCACTGGCGAAAAGTGAACTCTTGTGCTTGAATCTCTGACTGTGAATTTGAATGACTCCACCACATCCTTCTATCGATTAGATCCTGACTTGGTGCTCGCGGCAACAGAAGAAGCGGGTTACCGTCCCACTGGAGAGTTCACACAGCTGAATTCTTATGAAAACCGAGTCTTTGACATCCGCCTGGAAAGAGGCAGTGGTGAGTACGAGCGGGTCATTGCCAAATTTTACCGGCCCGGTCGCTGGTCCAAAGCGGCTTTGCTCGAAGAGCATGAATTTCTTTTTGATCTGCAAACCGAAGGGGTTCCAGTCGTCGCTCCCCTTTTGCTGAAAAATAAAAGCAGTCTTTGTGAAATTTCAAAAATGTCCGTCGCTTTCTTTCCGAAATTTCTTGGTCGTATGCCAGAGGAATTTTTGCAGAATGATCTATCACAAGTCGGTCGCAGGCTGGCGCAGATTCACAATGTCGGAAGCCGCAAATCCTTCAAACACCGAGCCGTTTTAGGCGAAGCCCCCTTTTCCTCTTGGGAAAATTTGGAACTTCTTTCGAAATGGGTGCGTCCTGAAATGTGGCCCCGCTATGAAAAAGCGGCAATTTCAATTATTGAAAGCATTGATACCGAAATCGATCCCCATGCTTTTCTTCGAATTCATGGTGACTGCCATCGCGGAAATTTGCTGGCTCAAATGCTGCCTGGAAATCAAAGAGAATTTTTCTTTGTCGATTTTGATGATTGCTCCATGGGGCCCGAAGTGCAGGATTTCTGGATGCTGTTTTCGGGGTCTGATCTCAAAGACGAACAGGATCTTATTCTCTCTGGCTATGAAGAGCTGCGCGAATTTCCAGAAAAACAGTTCGAGTGGATCCCGCTTTTGCGCGGTCTTCGAATTTTTTCTTATTCCGCCTGGATCGCTCGGAGGTGGGAGGACCCTTCCTTCCCAAAATTATTCCCAGATTTTGAAAGTTACACATTTTGGGCTGAAGAAACGGAAGCTCTTGAGAAGATTGCCTGGTCTTATCTTTAACTGAACATTAAGAAAAATTTAAGCTCAACTTTTAGCTGGTTTCTGCCGATCCGTGAGGGATGAAGTCGCATCATTTGTATATAGCTATGATTGCTCTTCTTATTGGATTGCTTTACCAAAACTGCTCCCCCTCTTCTTCTGATAGCGCTGAAAGCTCTCCAGTCGAAAGTGCACCCAACCCGGCGCCAATCACGTCCTGTGATCCGCAATTGCAGCCGCCACCGGCCGAGTCCGTGGACTGCCCTGTTGGCACTTTTGGAAATGGCGCCCTTCGCTCCCGCACTGTGGTCTGTGACAGTCAAAGCTGGGTCTCAAGCTCTTGGAGCAACCTCAACTATGAAGGCTGCGAGTGCTCGATCAGTGGACAAGTGATGGACACAATCAGCGGGATTTGCAGCTGCCCAGCCGGTCAGGAGCTCGTTAATCATCTCTGCGTCCCATCCAATTGCGATGAATCCCTGAAACCAGCTGACGTCGAAATCGGTTCCTGCCCCTCGAATCTTGGCACTTCCAAGCGCAACCGCGATGTCACCTGTGATATGAACACTCGTGCTTGGCAGGCCTCTTCTTGGAGTGCTTGGGAATATTCTCAATGCGCTTGCTCTCTCCAAGGTCAATTCCTCGATGTTCAAACTGGAGCTTGCAATTGTCCTGCGGGACAGACAGAAACAGCTTCTGGTTGTGTGGCCCTCACCTGCGATGAGTCCTCAAAGTCCTCAACATCTGAAGACCAATTGTCCTGCCCCAATAACGCATCAGGCTTTTACATTCGAACAAGAAATGCGACTTGCGATCAAAGCCAGCTTGAGTGGGTTTATTCGGATTGGATTTCCAATTACAACACTTGCACTTGCAATGTCACTGGCCAGAGCTTTAATCCCGCGACTTTGAGCTGCGAATGCCCCTCAG
This sequence comes from Pseudobdellovibrionaceae bacterium, assembly GCA_041288045.1. Lineage (GTDB taxonomy): Bacteria > Bdellovibrionota > Bdellovibrionia > Bdellovibrionales > Bdellovibrionaceae > 21-14-0-10-47-8. Next base: position 9,192 of record JBGGMM010000180.1, read on the forward strand.
GTCAGGTCGTGAATGGCCAGCGTTGTTCGCCGGAAACTTCTTTGTCTTGCCCACTTCCCGAACCAGGTTCCATTGAATATAAAAGCTGCCCATCCAATATCGGATTGGCTTCGCAAGCTCGGGTTGTGACTTGCCAGCAGAATTCAACCGAATGGAAAATCATCGAGGGAGCTTGGGATTATTCAAACTGTGGTTGCGACCTCCAAGGGGCGCTGGTGGATTCCAAAGATGGCAGCTGCGCTTGCCCTGCGAATTCCATCGTCGATGAGGACCTCAATGCCTGTGTCCCAAAATCCTCAGCAAGCCCTGGCTGCCAGAATCCCGACACAGGAGCTTTGGTCAAAGTCGGAAAGACATACTCTTACTTCACTCTGGATCGAGCGAGCTCGAGAACTCTCTGTGATCAGAGCAAAAAGACTGTCACTTGCCTCTCTCCAGCAACTTGGTCTGCCGAGATACCGGATGCTCGCTTTAAAAACTGCAAACCCAATCTCAAATAAAGTTGATAACGCCTCGCATCTCTTCTAAAACCATGAATGGCTGGGTCCTGTACGATGGACCTTTTGTCGAACCCCGCTAGGCCCGGAAGGGAGCAACGGTACACAGAAGACCATGCGATATGGGTCGCCCAGCCGCTTTTCAGACTTTTCTTCTTCGTCGGAGATCCAAAATTTGTCCTATCAAGTGATTGCGCGAAAATGGCGACCGCAAAGTTTTGACCAGTTGGTTGGTCAGACTCATATTTCGCAGACTCTTGGAAATGCGCTGAAAAATGGACGAATCCCGCATGCTCTGCTTTTCACAGGTCCACGAGGGACAGGAAAAACTTCAAGCGCTCGCATTCTGGCAAAAAGCCTTCGCTGTCCCAATGCCAAAGATTTCATTCCCTGCAATGTCTGTGAAGAGTGCAAAGACATTTCGATTGGCCGCTCGGTCAACGTGGTTGAAATCGATGGTGCTTCCAACAACGGTGTGGATGCGATTCGCGAATTGCGTGAAACTGTCAGTTACTCGCCCTCCAGTGGAAGTTACAAAATTTATATCATCGACGAAGTCCACATGCTTTCAACCAGCGCTTTCAACGCGCTTTTAAAAACTTTGGAAGAGCCTCCCGCTCACGTTGTTTTTATTTTAGCGACGACCGAAGTTCATAAAATCCCACAGACAATTCTGTCTCGCTGTCAGCGCTTTGATTTCCGCAGTATTTCGACCAAGCAGATTTCGGAAAGCTTAAAAGCCATCACTCTGAAAGAAGGGGTCAAGGCCGATGAAGACGCTCTATGGATCATTGCTCGTCAAGGCGATGGATCCATGCGCGACAGCCAAAGTCTTTTGGATCAAGTCATCACTTTTGCCAATGGCCCATTGACTCGGGAAAACGTGGTGCAGATTTTGGGACTGACCGATCGAGCCTTGTTGCTCGAAACTCTGACGGGGCTTGTCGCCCGTGACACTTCGAAAATTTTGGAAGTGATCGAAAAAATCCGAAAGGCCGGTTACGAACCCGGGCTTTACGCCAAAGATTTACTGGAAAACATCCGCAATCTCTTGATGATCAAGATTTCAAAAAATCCGACGGAACTTTTGGAACTTCCCGATTCTGAAATTCGCTTTTTACAAAGTCTGGCCGTGGAACTTTCCGAAGAAGACATTCACTTCTTGTTTGATATGGCCCTGAAGGGCGCAGCTGATATTCCAAAATCCAGCGATCCTCGAATTGTGCTTGAAATGATTCTTCTGCGAATGGCTCAAGCTCCAAAAATCGCCTCGCTGTCTCAGCTTCTTGCTGGCGGTCTTGCATCGGCTTCGGCTTCTGCAAATGCTCCGGCTCCTGCTCAGCAAACTCCAAGACCGACTGAAAATGCAGTTCATCACGTGGACCCTGTGGGTCGTAATCCTCAGGATCGTTGGTTGGATTTCGTGCAAAAGCTTCGAGCTTCCGATGCCCTCTTGGCAGCGAAAGTAGAGAGCTTGCTTTTCATTGGCGAGAAAAACAAAGTTCTGGATTTGGCAGTGCCAGCTAAGCTTGCCTTTTTGAAAGACCAGCTGGCGGATGCTGCTGTGAAAGAAAAGCTGCAATCGGCAATGGAAAGACATTTCGGAGCAGGCTTCAGTTATCAGATTCAAACTAGCAAAGACGAGAAGGCCGGGACTTCGGCACAAGCCATGGTTCAGGAAAAACAAAAGGCCAAGCAGGACGAGATGGCTCGTCAAGTGGCTGATCACCCGATGATCAAATCCGCCAAAGCGGGTTTGAAAGGGCAGATCAAATCCATTAAAAACCAACAAACATCGTAAATCAGGAGGAAAAGATGAAAGGATTCGGCGGAGGCGGAATGGCCCAACTGATGAAACAAGCCAACCAAATGCAGATCAAAATGAAAAAGCTGCAGGACGAATTGGCGCAAAAAACTTATGACGGAACGGCTGGTGGCGGAGCTGTCACGGTCACGGTTTCTGGCGAAAGTATGGTAAAAGCCATTGCTATTCAGGACGATGTTTTCAAGTCAGGTGACAAAGAAATGCTTCAAGACCTAATTCTGGCAGCCACCAATGACGCTTTGAAGGTGGCGAAAGAGACTTCAGCCAAAGAAATGGAAAAAATCACAGGCGGAATGAACATTCCGGGGTTGTTCTAAGCCGAAAGTCTCGTTACACTTCAAGTATTATGCTTCATATTGCGGCACTCGAAAAACTAGTGCATGAACTCTCAAGACTGCCGGGAATTGGGCCTAAAACCGCTCAGCGCCTGGCTTATCATATCTTGAGATCTCCATCCGAATATTCCCAGCGCTTGGCCGAATCGCTCATGCGAGTCCAAGCCGAAGTTCACGAGTGCCCGAGCTGCTTTAATTACACCGATTCCACCATCTGTCGTTTTTGCTCTGATCCGCATCGCACCGACGAGGCCATTTGCGTGGTTGAAGAGCCCTCAGACATTGTTCGCATTGAATCTTCTGGCGCTTTTCATGGCCGCTATCATGTTCTGCATGGAGTGATCTCTCCGCTTGAGGGAGTGAAGCCTCAGGATCTGAAAATTCAAGAGCTGATCAACAAAGTGAACCGCGGTCTTTCCGGCGATGGCCCTCGCATCAAAGAAATCATTTTGGCTTTGGATGCGGACCTTGAAGGCGATACGACAGTTTTGTATTTGGCCAAAGCTCTATCCGATAAAGGGCTTCGTCTGAGCCGAATTGCCCACGGCGTACCGATTGGCAGTGACATTGAATATATCGACGATCGCACCATGGGACGAGCGCTTGAAAACCGAGTGGAACTCTAATGTCATTCATTAATCACAACACGAAGACCATTCACTGCAAGGTCGTTTACTACGGGCCATCATTGGGCGGCAAAACGACCAACATCCGCTGGGTCTACCAACAAACAGCGTCCGATCAAAAAACCAAACTGGTGGCTCTGAACACCGACGTCGAGCGAACTCTGTTCTTTGATTTCTTGCCTCTCGAATTCGGCGATATCCGTGGCTATCAAACCAGATTCCACCTTTATTCGGTCCCAGGCCAAGTCATCTACGATGCCAGCCGTAAGCTGATCATCAAAGGTTTGGATGGAGTGATTTTCGTCGCCGACTCACAAGCCGAGCGAATGGAAGAAAACCTGCAAGCTCTGCAAAACCTAGAGAGAAACCTCGAAGCTCAAGGCATCGACATCAACGAAATCCCCTTGGTCTTTCAATACAACAAGCGAGACCTACCAACAGCCACGTCGCTGAAGGACCTGCGCTTTCAACTCAACAAATTCAACTCCCCAGACTTCGAAGCCACAGCCAGCGAAGGCAAAGGCGTCATGGAGAGCCTAAAGACAGTCACAAAATCAATCGTCAATGTGCTCAAAGGCGGCTCGGGACTCTGAGCCCTGCCCAACCCAAATTTTAATTTATCCCAAAGACAACACTCTACCTATCGTACACCTATAGGTTGACGATAAGGAGAGCACAGACATGCATCAGAAGAAACTTGCCAGACGGCCCGGACGGCCGTCTGGGAGCTATCGCACGGACGGTCAGACAAACAATTACATTCGTCACCGCTGTGCTCGAGACCAAGCAAGACTAGTAACCAGCCTTCTTATACTGAACAGAGGCTTCAACCTGAGCTTCAACAGGAACAACCTCACCATCGGCTCGAACTTCAACGCCAAAAGCAGTCACGGCTACAGGGATGTTTGAGTATTTCACATCAGGCTTGATTCGAATTCCACCGCAACGAATAGCGCAGCCTGAATCTACAATCGTAGAACCAGCAGAAACATGTCTTGATGACGGAAAGAGAGTCTCATCTAAATTTTCATCAGCAATCACACAAGCATAAGGGCTATTTTCAAGATCTTGGCTCTCAGCCATAACCTGAACAAAAACCAATTCAAAATCTGTATCTGGGCTATTCCAGGTAAATGCGAACCGATTGAATTCAAAAGCATTGGCGGTGACGCTTGAATTTTCAGAATGATTGTTCTGCTCAGAGCAAGTCTTCATGGCAACCGGCAAGACATAGGGAGAAGAGGGCGAGACTTCAATTTTCAGCTCTCCAGCTGCAAAAGCCATCGATCCCATAGCTAGAACCAGAGAAAAAATCCATTTCTTCATATAAACTCCTTTTTGGTGTTTGTTGGTGGAACCATAAGCCTAAAGAAAAGTGTTTGGATTGAGCAGCACTTGTTTTGTCACATGGCATTATCTGCGCAGTTTGTTCGTTCTGAATTCTGTGTTAAACCGAGCGAAGACCATGAACATTGTGAATGAGATTCAAAGACTGAAAAAAGAGAAGAATGCTGTCATTCTCGCGCATTACTATGCCGACGGCGAGATTCAAGACATTGCCGATTATGTCGGTGACAGTTATTACCTGGCGAAAATGGGGCAGCAAGTTCAGCAGGATGTGATTTTACTCGCTGGGGTTGTGTTCATGGCTGAGAGTGTGAAAATTCTCAATCCTTCAAAGACAGTGCTTGTTCCTGACCTGCAAGCCGGATGTTCTTTGGTGGATGAAGCACCTTATGACAAGTATTTGCAGTGGAAACAGAAATACCCTCGTGGAATCACGGTCACTTACATCAATTCTTCGACCCAAGTGAAATCCATTTCGGATGTGATCGTCACTTCGAGCAATGCCAAACAGGTCGTCAATGCGATCCCGCACAATCGTCCGATTCTTTTTGGACCTGATAAAAATTTGGGGGCTTTTCTTGAAAAAGAAACGGGTCGGGATTTTGTGCTCTGGCCCGGCAGCTGCCAAGTGCATGTTTTGTTTGAAGCGCAAAAATTGATGGAGCTCATCAAACAACATCCCGATGCGGTCGTCATTGCTCATCCCGAATGCGATGACAGCGTTTTGATGTGGGCGCAAGTGATTGGCTCAACCTCAAGACTTTTGGAAGAAGTCGAAAGAAATCCTGCCAAGAAATTTATTGTCGCCACAGAGACCGGAATTTTTCATCAAATGAAGAAAAAACGTCCCGATGCTGAATTGATTCAAGCGCCGGTGGCCGATCCAGGCTGCGCTTGCAATGACTGTCCTTACATGAAACTCAATTCTCTGGAAAAAATAAAATTGGCGCTTGAGACTTTAAAACCGCAAGTGACGATTTCAGAGGACCTTCGTGAAAAAGCCCAAGTGGGACTGGATCGAATGATGGCGATCGCTTCTGGAAAGCCAGTGACATGGCCGAATTGATTTCTGCCGCCGAAGTCCAATTTATCAAAAATCATCTTCAAGTTTCGCATCTTGAAATTTCCATTCGCCCCAGCTGGGGCAGCAAACAGGCCTCTCACCGCGAAGAAATTCATGGGGAACTCAAAAAGAAAATGGCCAAAGCCTATCCCTTTTCGGATTCTTCGATTTCGCATTGTCTGACTCTGGGTGGTTTTGTTTTCACTCAGTTTGATTCTGACCACGTCATCCAAATTGGCTTTGATCTTGAAGAAGATTCCCGAGTCACAACCGAAGTCGCCAGAAGAGTCTGCCTGACCGAAGACGAATTTCAACGAGCTCCGTCAGCCGCTTCGCTTTGGAGCGCCAAAGAGGCGGCCTTTAAATCCCTGAAAGGTCCTAAACAACCTCTTGTTGTCTCAGAAATTGAGCTCACGGATTGGAAAAAATTGGATTCTCAGTATGAGACAGTGAATGTGGCGGGTTCTGCAAAGTTTCAGTCTTCTCAAATTCAAGGCATCCTTCTGAAAAAAAACCCATATACTTTCGCTTTTTTCATCGCTCGTCCTTAACTTTGGTCCTGAAAAGCCGAAGAGTTGAGAGTGAGGTGAAATATGCAGGCCAATCGAAGAGTCGCACCGCGAAGAGATATCACTCCGTTAGAGGTTTCATCCGTATCTTCGCTTGAAAATTTAGCTAAGATCGCCAAACAGGGCGAAATCGTCGAAGCATCTATCACGGGATTTCTTTTGATCGTGAAGCGCGAGGATTTAATCCCTGCAGCTCTCAGGAAAAACCTGACTTTGGAATCACTGCATGGCTCAAAAGTGCTTTTGCACTTGCCGCAAATGAACATTGAAATTTCTGGTCGAATCGCCCGCACCAAGCTGATGGGAAAACAAGGCTTTGAAATCGGTATTGATTATACCGACGATGCTCCAGAGTACTGGAGAGAGTGCTTGGTGGATTTGTTGCCAGCTCCTGGCGAATTTGACTAAAGATCCGAAAATGGCGGAAGTCCCTCTTCGCTGATCAGCATCAGTGAATAATGAGGGGGCAAAAACCAGCTGATGGCCTCTGCAATTCCTTGATGCTCTTGATCCGGCGGCTTGCCGAGAGATTCCAAAGACAAAGCCAAATCATAATTCACACCATCTGTGCTTATCACTAAAATCTGGGGTTTTAAAATCCCCTGATCGCGGAAAAAATCACGCAAAATTTTTCGCACATATCCAGGCAAAAATTCTTCAGTTGGCGGACCTGCATGAACCAGTTTGGATGTTTCAAATTGCACAGCGCCAATCGGTCTTTCAGCAATGGGCTTATAAAAAAAACCGCTCTCGCGAAAGGACCACAGCATCCCATAGGAAAAAACGTAGTCGGGATATTCTTTCATTGGATTGATCGCAAGCCCAATCCCCCGTTCGGAAAGCCAAGCGATGAGCTTTTGCGTTGATTCCGTGGCCTCTTCGCTAGTTTCAGTCAAAAGATAAGGCCAATTGTCTGGACCTGTCTGCGGCTCTGGCGAAATCAGCTTCAATTTGCCTTCTGTTAAGGCATGGAAAAATTGATTTTCCCAATCTTGGGTGCGTTGCTCATCAGACATTTGAACAAGTTCATGTAAATTCATAGAGACCTTCTTTAACACTTGGACAGATCTTGCAGTCAACCTGACTTTTTGAGAATGTAAGGATCCATGTTCAAAAGATCCGAATCCTTCTTTACGGGGAATCATAAAACTCGCCTTTTTTACCAGATTTGGGAGCCTTCCCAAGTCAAAGGCCATTTGGTGATCACTCATGGCCAAGCTGAGCACTCTGGCAGTTATCAGCGGTTGGTTGAGGGCCTCAAAGAGCTTTCTTACTCGATCTATGCTTGGGATTTGCGGGGTCACGGCAGATCCGACGGACAGCGTGGCTTTGTGAAATCATTTTCAGAGTACGTCAAAGATTTTGAGCTCTTTTTGCAGCACCTGCGAGACGAGAGAAATCTCTATCCCAAAGATCTTGTGTTGCTGGGTCATTCCATGGGTGGATTGATTCAATTGAAAATGCTGCATGATAATCCCCATTGGGATTTCAAAGCTCAGATTCTCAGCAGTCCTATGCTTGGCGTCGCTGTTGAAGTGCCCTTTTATAAAGATCTGGCAGCTCTGTTGTTTTCAAAAATTCTTCCGACTTTGACCCTTGGAAATGAAATTCGCTACGAAGATTTGAGCCGCGACCCCGAAGTTCTTCGCGAATATGAATCGGATTTTCTTCGTCATGATCGGATTTCTGCCGGCGCCTATTTAGGAGCCCTTTCCGCCATCGAGACCCTGCGAAGCGAAAACGGAAAAATCAAAACCCCGACACTTTGGGAAATCCCAGCCAATGATCCTGTCGTGGGCTCAGAAAGCAGCCAAAAGCTCTTTCAAATGCTAGGCTCTGGCATCAAATTCTTGAAAATTTACCCAGACCGTAAACACGAAATCTACAACGATC
>JBGGMM010000181.1:0-42236 GCA_041288045.1 Pseudobdellovibrionaceae bacterium
TCAGAATCAGTGTCAGTACCAATCGCCGATCAACGGGCAGAGATGTCAGAGTCGGCATTTCCTTGAAATTGATCATCGCCGACCTGTGGCTTTTGCAGGATCGAATGAAATGCAAAATCTTCGGGTGCTTTGTCGGTCTCACAATCAGCAGATGGCTAAAGTTTGGGGCTTAACGGGCGTGGGGTGAAAGGGCAGAGCAGGTGCTCTGCCTTGATAAAAAAATTAAAGATCCAGTTGGGTGTTTGAAATCAGCTCTTCGATGGTGGTGATACCGCTCAAGACTTTTTGGATTCCGTGGTCGCGGAAAGTTTTCATTCCGGCAGCGACGGCTGTTTTACGAATGGTATTTCCATCTTTTCTTTGCATGACTTGGGAGCGGATGTCGTCGTTGACCACCAGCAACTCAGAGATAATGGTTCGTCCGATATAACCCTTTTGGTTGCATTGGTTGCAGCCAACAGCCATGTGAATGTTGCCGGCGCGAGCTTGTTCGCGCGTTAGGCCCAGAGTGCTGAGCTGAAAATCAGTGGGTTCATAGCGAACTTTGCAGTGTGGGCAGAGAACTCTCACCAGACGTTGAGCGATGACTCCCAAAATCGAAGTGGCAATCAAGAAAGGCTCAGCTCCAATATCAATCAAACGGGGAAAAGCCCCGGCCGAGTCATTGGCGTGAATGGTGGAGAGCACCAAGTGACCAGTCAGTGAGGCATTGATCGCCAGTTCCGCTGTTTCCAAGTCGCGAATCTCACCCACCATGATGGTGTCGGGATCTTGCCGCAAGAAAGCTCGCAGACCAGCAGCGAAGGTCAATCCAATTTTTGAATTCACTTGCACTTGTCCGATCCCGTGAATTCGTTGTTCGACGGGATCTTCGACTGTCAGAATGTTCACATCAGGCTTGTTGAGCTTGGTCAGGCAGCCGTACAAAGTGGTGGATTTTCCCGAACCTGTTGGTCCGGTGACAATCAAAATACCGTAGGTTCTTTGCACCAGATCATCAATGATTCGCAAAGCCTCATCGGAAAAGCCCAATTGCTCAAGCTCCAGAACCACATTGGATCTATCCTGCAAACGCATGACGATTCGCTCGCCGTGAGAGGTGGGAACAGCGTTCAAACGGATGTCGATGTCTTTGCCTCCCACTTTGAGAGGGATGCGGCCGTCTTGTGGTAGCCTTTTTTCTGCAATATTTAAATTGGCCATGACCTTCAAACGAGAGGTGATGGCATTTTGCAATTTTTTGGGTGGTTTGAAAATATCAAACAAAATACCGTCAATTCGAAAGCGGACCGACATGTCTTTTTCGTAAGGTTCGATATGAATATCAGAAGCTTTTTCTTTCACCGCTCGAAACAGCAGGGAATTGACGAGCTTGATGACTGGAGCGTCGTCTTCGCCAGCTTCGAGAAGATCGACGATCGGGTCGTCCAGATCGTAATCTTCTTCTTCGATATCATCGAGGCCGGCCAAATTGGCAGTGCTCTTTTCGTAGACTTTGTTGATGGCGTCTTGAATTTTCGACGAAGTCGAAATCAGCGGGCGGATTCGTTTTCCGAACATCACTCGCAGATCATCCAAAGCCTTCATGTTCACCGGATTGGCTGTCAGGGCGATGATGACATCAGGTTCTTCCTTGAAAGGGAGAATCGAATGCTGTTTGGCGTAGTTGATAGGAATATCCCGAACCAAATCGACAGGGATATCATTGACTGGAATGTCCTTGATGAAATCCAAGCCCATTTCCCGGCAGAGATCGGCGACTAGGTCATCGGCAGTTGAAAACTCTTTTTCAGTGAGAGCTTCACCAATGGTCGAATGACCCGATAGGCTGGTGTTGCTGAGAACAGTTCGGATCTGTTCTGTCGACAGACCCGTTGTTTTCGATAAAATATTTGCAACATCAAGAGCTGCCATGAATCTCCTTCAATCACTCCGTCTCAGTGGGCTTGTTGGGACTTGCAGCGCGACGCTTTTGAATTTCATCAACAGCTTCGCCATAAGGATCCCGGCCACCGATACTTTGGATGTATTTTTGTCGCTGGTCAATTTTCTGTCCGAGCAGCGAATTGGCGTCATTGGCAGTGCGCACGATTTTCGGAGTCAGGAAAATCAGCATGTTCGTCTTTTCCTTAGAAGTGGCCCGGGATTTAAACAGCCAGCCCAGAATCGGGATGTCTCCCAAGAGAGGAACTTTAGTGATGTTCTCAACATCATCCTCTTTCATCAATCCCCCGAGAACGGCCGTGTCGCCATTTCGAACAACGATGTTTGTTTCTAACTTACGAGTCGCCAAAGGTTGAGTGGTAGTTTGAAAAGCCTCTGGAGTTTTGGCGAGTGACAGTTGTTTGATGTTGGATTTCAGCTCCATGCGCACAGTGTTTGTCTTTGGACTGATAAATGGCTTAATTTTCAGCTCAATATTCGCTTCTTCGAAATTGGGCTCTGACAATGATTGAGTCCCATTAGCTCCTGGAGTCACTTTTGTTCCGGTTACAACCTTATCACCCACAGAGATCAATGCTTCTTGCGCATCCAAAGCCAAAATTTGCGGAGTGGAAAGAATATTCGCATTGGCGTTGGTCTTGAGGAAATTCACAAAGCCCACCAAGGAGGGAACAGTGACGCTCGGTTGACCAGGAGGAGTGATGGTGACTTTGTCGCCGCTTCCAAATCCTAAAATAGTCCCAGCTCCGGGTTGAGGGCTTAAAAGTGAAGCCAGAGAATTGGCATTTGTGAAGCCATTGAAGCCGACTTTTGCTCCTGAGCCGCCTTTATCAAATTGGAAATAACCGATCTGATAGTTGAAAGCGTCTGTGGATTTCATTTCCATAATGATGGCTTCGACGTACACCTGATCGCGTGGGATGTCGATGCGCTTCAAAAGATTCAAAACGACTTCGTAATCCTGTTTGCTGGCCACAATCACGAGAGAGTTGGTACCTTCATCCGCTTGGATTTTGACATCGCCGCCGAAAATTTCCTGAGGAGCTGCAACTCCGCCAATAGGAGAAATCAGAGGAGAAGCGGAGCCGCCGGTGGAAGGTTTGGGAGCAGCATCTTTTGCCACACCTTGCAGAGTCGCTGCGATTTTTTTCGCATCGCCATTTTTCATGTAATAGACGTAAACACCACCGGCATCTTCTGGACGGATGCGGAAATCAAGTTGAGTGAGAAGCTTTTTGATTCTGGCAATCCCGGCCTTGTTGCCCACCACAATCAAGGAGTTGGTGCGATCATCGGGGATGACCATGTAGTAAGCAGAACCTTGAGAGCCTTGAGTGCTTTGAGCTCTTGAAAAACGCGGAACTCCAGCTGTGAAGCCGCCGCGGTTGGCCTGCTGATTGCCTTGTCCTTTGTTAACGATTTTATCAATCAGCTCAGCAATGTCTTTGGCTTTGGCATAGCGAACGGGAATGACTTCCATTTGATCTTCAAAGCCGGGGACATCAAGCTGAGTGATGATTTTCATCACTCGGTCAATGTTGGATCCATAGTCAGAAAGGATGATCGAGTTGGTCGGCGGATAAACGCTCATCTCGCCGTCTTTCGAGCTGAGGATTCGAAGATCCCGATTCACAGCTTCGGCCTGAATGTGCTTCAAGTGAATGATCCGAGTGATCATTTGATCTGAATTGGGGTAATAGTTTCCAGAGTAAGTTTCAATACTGTCCCGCTGCGCATTTCTTGCTGAGCGGATTTTGAGAAATTTTCCTTGGGGAACAATGGCGTAACCATTGATGGCCAATGCCGACAAAAAGGCTTTGTAGGCTTCGGCGACTGTGATCCGGCTGGGGGCGATGATTGTGATCTTGCCGCGAAGACCATTGTCGATAATAAAATTCTTGCCGGTCAGTTCAGAAATCGCTTTGACGATGTCTTGAATGTCAGCATTTGGAAAGTCGAAGGATTCAATGGTCTCAGGAAAGTTGGCATCCGTGATGTCTTCAATCGAGGCTTTCGAAAATTTGTTTTTCTGATTTTTGTTCAAAAGCCCTGGGGTGCCATTGCCTCCACCGGCGCTGTTCATGGAGCCGCCACCGGCTCCCGAATCTGCAGCTCCTGGCATTCCCATGTCTGTCGGGGCTCCGCCGCCGAAATCAGGTGGTGGGGGAGGGGGAGCGCCAAACTCTCCGCCGAAATCGTCTTGGGCTGAAACGGGTTGAATGATCAACGCCTGAGTCAGGAGAAGAGAAGCGATTTTTTTCATTTGAGCACCTCATCAATTCATCATGAATTGTTATTTAACTGTGTAATTCAAATCCTGAGCTCGCCCATCCCGTTCCAACTGGAGGTTGATGGAGGCGGCATTCTTCAGTGTGTTGTACAGTTCCATGGCTTTCGCCGGGCTGTCGATTTTCTCGCCATTGACGCCCTTCAAGACATCGCCAGGTTGAAGTCCGAGTTGAGTGAAAACAGAGCCGGGTTGAATGGCGACAAAACGAAAACCTTCAATTTCTCCGTTGGCACCTCGGACGGGAACTGTCGATGCTTGCTGAAGCAAAGAGGACAGGTCGCTTGTGTACTTGCTCAAATCGGATTTTTTGATTTCAAATTTGTTGGGAGCGACTTGCGCCACGTCGCTCTTGTCACTGGCCATGGAAGCTTTCGCACCAGTGAAATTGATTTTTCCGCCTTCAAGTTTCATTTCGATGTACTCAAGACGGTTGTTGTTCAGATTTTTAAATACGGCTCGAGTTCGTTCGACTTTTTGCAAAGTGGCCAGTCCTTCGATATCGCGACCGACAGCAAAAGCCAGAACCTGGTTCTTTGAGCGGACTTCGATGTTGGCAATCGATTTGGCGGGATTCGAGTGAACAATTGTTCCTTTCAAACTCAATGGCAGAGACGACAGAACCGGAGCCGAGAGATCTTCAGGTCGATTTTGTTGGCCGGCTGGCGCTAAGGCATCTGGAATCGATCCATCAGCTGAAAAAATATTTCGCGAAATGATGCTGTCGTATTGGCTTCTTGAAGCCACGGCTTGGCTGTCGAATTGCTGTGGGCGAGAAGCCGGATTTTGAGTCGGCAGCATCAGGTCTCGGTAGCTCAGGATCACAAGGTCAGCAATGCAATAACCCATGAAAATGAAAAGCAAATATGGCAAATAGTTTTCAAAGAATGGTTTTCGGACATGGGGCTGTTTCATACTGCAAAAATAGGGTATCAAAGGCCCCCGTGAGAAGGTACCGACAAAGGTCGAGAATTCAGAGAATTGTGTAAGCTTCGATTTCCGGATTCAGACTGATGCTTGGGTGTAAGAACGAAGGCATTTCTTTATCTGGCGGAGTGACCGCATAGAGGGCGTAGGGCAAAGAAGCTGAGACCCAGTTTTCAGGTGGAAGCAAACGGTAGTCCTGCTCGGCATGGGCATACAGCAAGAACTCTTGATTGGTGAGGCTTTCGAAAGTCGTGTACAAAAGGCTTTCAAAAACATCTTCGTTGTCACAAAAAAGATTGGTGAGATAGCGAAACTGAAATTTGCTTTCAATCCCAGTTGAAACCACAGGCTTTGCCATTCTTCGGGTTAAACCCAAAAGCCAGCAGAACTTGAGAAACTGACGGAAATTATGAGCTCGCAGCGAGTAGGAAAGCGGGATCAGGTCCTGAATTCCAGAAGCGGACCAAGGGGCCATGCAGCCAATGACATTTTCGTCAGAATCAAAAGCCACCCAGAAATCTGAAATTTTCATTCCGGTCAGTCTTTGCAATTTTTTTTCGAAACTGGGAATGTCCCAGACGCTGGCAAAGGGTCGATACTGGGACCTTCGAATGATGTAAGCGGCGATCGCATCAGCTGTGGCTTCGGATCCTTGGCGAATTCGCAAACTGCTCAAGGGTCTTTTGGCCCAAGGATATCTGCCGTGTAAACTGACCATTCGAAATCTTCGATAAAGATAGTAGCGGGGCATGGCTCTCTTCATGTTTCGGGGCCGGATAAAAGTATTTAAAACTGTCGGGTCGGAAAGATTGATGGCTGAAAAGACAGAGCTGATATGGTTTTTTTCGGCTTCTTTTTCCAGCACTGGCAAAAAGTGTTGGGACCACTGCAAAATTGCTCGGCGATTGGGGCGCACGCGAAGATCTGTGGCTGTTGCGACTGTGCAGAGCTTTCCTTCTGTTGAAGTGTCGCGGATGATAAAGCTGGCAGCTCCCTGGATGGTCGCTTCTTCGTCTTTCAAAAGATAAGTGTGGTAATTGTCGGATTGAAGCGAGTAGGGCGCAAAAAAATCCTTGTTGCGATCGACTTTCAGTTCAATCATGCCCTTGATTGGAAACTCTTTGAAAAATTCGACCAGTTTCAAATTGTCTTCGGCTGTTGCCAGATCCAGTCTCATCTGATCAGTTTGTCGAGAGCCCGAGACTGAGTCAGCTCAAAATCCATCGGATCGACGAAGGTCGAGAGGTTTTGAGCTCAAGGATTTTCTTTTTTCCAGATCTGATCGGGAACTTGCAGGCATTGGTTGCAGAATCGAGCAGCGACGAAAAGATAATCGCTGAGTCGATTGAGATAGCGAAGCGATCTTTGGTTTTCAATTTCTTGGTGACCTTCTTCGATCAATTGCACCACCCTGCGCTCGGCCCGTCGGCAAACGGTCCGGGCCAAATGCAAAAAAGAAGCGCTTTCGGATCCGCCAGGAAGGATGAAATTTTTTAAAGGTGGAAGTTCGGCTGTCATTCGATCAATTGATTTTTCAATGTCTTCAATCCAGTTTTCTTCGAGAGCCGGCAGCATTTTTCGAGTTTCAGTTTTTTCGCAGGCCAAGTGAGAGCCCAAATTGAAAAGCTGGTTTTGAATTCGCTCGAGCTCCTGCGAAAGGGTCTGGAGTGGATTTGATTTTTCCGTTTTCAAAGAAGTCATGGTCAGGCCCAGCCAGCTGTTGAGTTCGTCGACTCCGCCATAGGCTTCAACGCGAATGGAAGCTTTGGAGCATTCGCGGCCATCCACCAATTTCGTCAGACCTTGGTCGCCAGTTTTGGTATAAATTTTTGCCTCGGCCTTCATAGTCTTTGACTCCTGACAATGATTTACATAGAATTTACACATGGTCAATCGAAAGATCATTCATGTGGACATGGATTGTTTTTACGCTGCGGTTGAGGAGAAATACAACCCGAAACTCAAGGGCCTGCCCATGGCCGTTGGCGGGCCGCCTCAATCTCGGGCCGTGATTTGCACTGCCAATTATGAAGCGCGGAAGTTTGGCGTTCGAGCTGCTATCCCCAGTTCAAGAGCAGTGCGACTTTGTCCGCAGCTGATTTTGATTCCACCGCACTTTGATCTCTACAAAAAAGAAAGCCGACATGTTCGCGAAATTTTTCAGCGATTCACCGACAAGTTTCAGCCTTTGTCGTTGGATGAAGCCTACCTGGACGTCAGTCAGTGTTCGCAATTCCACGGAAGTGCCACTTTGATTGCCAAAGAAATTCGTCGACAGATTTTTCACGAGACCGGTCTGACCGCTTCGGCCGGGATTGCGCCCAATAAATTTCTCGCCAAAATTGCCAGCGATTGGAACAAACCCAATGGCCAGTTCGTGATTCGACCTGAAGAGATCGAAAATTTTGTTCGCACATTGCCTATTGAAAAACTTTGGGGCGTGGGCAAAGTCACCGCTGAGAAAATGCACGCCATGGGTTTGCACACTTGCGAAGACATTCAGAAGCTTTCTCTCATTGAATTGAAACGACGTTTTGGAGCTTCCAGAGCGCTGGAACTTTTTCAGCTGTCTCGGGGGCAAGACGAGCGTGAAGTGCATGTGGATCAGGAACGAAAATCCCTTTCCGTTGAAGAGACTTTCTCTCGTGATCTTCAAAGCTTAGATGAGATTCTTCAAGCTTTGCCTTCGATTTTTGAGGATTGGAAAAAGCGTTTGCAAAGATCAGAGGATGAGTCTCGGATTCGCGGGGCCGTTATCAAGATGAAGTACATGGATTTTAAATCTTGCACTCATGAAGAGAGCCTTCGTCATTGTCCCACTCTTGAGGATTTTCAGCGACTCATCATCGCAGCGTGGCAGCGGCGATCGGATCCCATTCGTCTTTTGGGGGTTGGGGTTCGTCTGGCGTCTCAGGCGGACTCATCCGAGCAACTCCGGTTTGATGTCCTGGATGAAGTCTGTTAGATCAAAAGGATGTCGCTTCCTTTTTTTGTGACCATTCCACATTCCGGTGAAAAGCTTCCCGATTTCTGCACTTGGCTTCAGGGTTTGCCTGAAGAAGTTTTGATGTGCGATGTGGATCGCTATGTCGATCGACTTTATGAACCTTCCCTGCAAAGTCTGCAGATTCCTTGGATAAAAACCGAATGGCACAGATATGCTGCCGATCTTAATCGCATCCCAGCCGATGTGGACGAGAGCTCGGTGATTGGCAATCCCACCAAAACGGGGACCCACAGCCGGGGATTCCACTGGGTGGTGACGACGACGGGGATTGCTTTGATGAAGGAGCCGATCCCGCAAGCTGTTCATGAAAAGCTTGTTCAACTGATTTATGAGCCTTTCCATCAAAAGGTGCGAGATCACTATATCCAGTTTGAAAAGCTGGGCCACAAAAAAATCTTTCATTTGGATGCGCATTCGATGCCTTCGGTGGGCACAAAGATGCACAAAGACCCAGGCGAAAAAAGAGCCGATATCGTGGTCAGTGATTGCTTGGGAAAAAGCGCGCAAAAAGAATTCGTCGATCTGGTGATTGCGGCTTACACCAAAGCCGGATTCAAAGTCGCTTACAACTGGCCCTACGTCGGAGGTCGAGTCAGCGAACAATACGGCGAGCCGAGCAAGGGCCATCACACCGTGCAAGTAGAAATGAACCGGGCGCTCTACATGGACGAAGTCAGCAAGAAACTGAAACCCGACCTGGCAACAGATGTGACGAAGCGAGTAGAGCGGGCCCTGAAGTACATTCAGGTCGAGCTTCCGCGCTTGATCTGAACTGGATCAGTCGCTGAAGACACTTAAATTCATTTATGACTGTCAATGAGATGCTCTAGCTTCCGTACACCTTAAGGTGTACGGAATGGCGAGTGCATTCTGGCATCATGAAAACGCGACTTACCGAAAGGCTTGCTTGAATGTGGACTGCGTCTCAAGCTACCGTCAGATCTATGAAAGCCATCTGCTTCTTCGCCATCGCTTTTTTCGTTCTTGGTTTTGTCATCATCGCACAAGCCAAAGTCGATTTTAAAAAAGTTTTTGGTGAGCGGGATGGGTGTTTTCTGATTTCGGATTTGCAAACTGGGAAGGTCCTGGCTGAATACAATCAAACCCGGTGCAAAGAGCGCTTTTCGCCTTGTTCGACTTTTAAGATTCCGGCAGCGTTGATGGCTTTTGAGAAAGGTATTTTCAAAGATGAAAATCACCTCATCCCCTGGGACCATGTGAAAAGAGACCGGGAAGAATTGAACAAGGATCAAACTCCTTTTACTTTTATGAGCAATTCGGCGAAATGGGTAACCGAGTGGATCCTGCCTCAAATCGGCAAGACTCAGATCCAGTCTTTTTTGAAGAGCTTTCAGTATGGGAACCAGGATTTTTCCGGTGGTCTTCAAAATGCTTGGGTGAGTTCGAGTTTGAAAATTTCAGCGCATGAGCAAGTGGCTTTTCTGTCCAATTTTTGGAATCAAAAGCTGGGTCTTTCAAATCGAACTACGGATCTGACGAAGAAGATCATCTTCATTAAAAAGTTTGGGGAGAAAGCTGAGCTTTACGGCAAGACCGGGACGGGGTGTTTGGATGGCAACCAATGCTTCAGTCAACCGGGCCCAATGCTTGGATGGTTTGTCGGAATCCTGAAGACTGATTCGAAGCAGTATGTCTTTGCTGGAAATGCTGCGGACCTAAAGCCACAGAAATCGCCTGCGGGTCCTCGAATGCGAGAGACTGTGATTGAGATTCTCAAGGGGATGAAATTAACATCGGAGTGAAGTTCATCTCAAATCGTTTTCACTTTCTGCGAAAACTTGCCAGTAAAGGACCTCAGAGTTAGGAAGACAGCTCAGGAGGTCCTATGCGACACTTATTTTTCGTGGTTTCTCTTTTTTCATCTTTGGTTTTGGCGGATATGAAGCCCGGGGCTTATCAGGGTTTGGATCAAAGCGGCAAAGCCTGCAAATTCACTCTGGGTGAGGGCTGGTTTGAAGACAATTTGCCTCATCCTTTGAATGAGAGAGTTCCTGTCAGCGGGATTGGGTTTGAAGGTCAGACTTTGGATCAAGCTGTTTGGAATGTCGCTCATCCTCCGCAGTTGGATGTCCAAGAAGGTCGTGTGCGTTTCAATCATGACAGCTTCACGCAAATCGTTGCCACTCCATTTGGAGCGGTGAGTGTGGTGTTACTGAAAGATTCAGCTGAATCTTCAGAAGGCCACAAACCTTCAGGTTTGGTTTATATCGAAGATCATTACAAGAACGCGACAGATTCCAAAAAGTTGACTTGCACGCTGTAAAACAAATGCAAAATCTCCCGCTGTGCACCATTCAGTAGAAAAACTCTTGCGAAGATGAGTTGATGAAGCAAAAGTGCTTTTATGAATATAAAAGCACTTTTCTCAATTTTATTACTGGTCAGTTCAGCTTCAGCTGCGGATTCGCTTGTTGAGACCAATGAATTTGAAAAGCTGGATGGATGTTATGACATGCTCTCAGGACGCCTGGATGGGGTGTTGTACTCGGTTGAAATTAAATCGGAACCAGATTCTTGTTCTGGATCGAGCGTTGGAAAAACAAGCTTTATTGTGACCACATCGAAAAATGGCCGGCAGACCAAGTCGACATGGTTTGATATGCATATTTTAAAAAGTGGCGGGCAGTTTACCTTGGCCGAAGATAAAGTCGCTTATAAATATCAGGGGCCTGATCACTATGGCTGTAATTTAAAGGACAATATGATTTTGGTCGAATCTCTTTCCTTTGATTCCCGCCAAGATGAAGCATTCGACGTCCGCTGGTTCGGTATGCACTGTGATCTTCCGATGTCATACAAAAAGTGCGAGTCTTTAGCTCTCATCTGGAAATGGCAATTAAGAAAATCTGCGGATTGCAATCCGAAATAAAACTTTAAAGCAAATCCATTGTTCCAAGCCACTGCCGAATCTGATCACAAACCCACTGCGGATCCTCGAGCGGAATGTCATGTCCCGCTTTTGGGTTCACATGCGGCTTTAAAGTCCACATCTCGCCAATTCGATCTGTGCAAGACGGATTCACCAATTGATCCTGGGCTCCGCTCAGAAGAAGAATTTCTGTTCTGGGTTTCTGCTTTGGGAATTCGTAAGTTCCTGCCGCCACCAATTGGCGCACCAAATTCATTCGGCTGGTCGGTTCAATTTTTGCGAAATTGTCTGCCCACTCTTCTTTGTTTTCATCTTTGAGATTGGTGGTGGTGATATCGAGAATTTCTTTTTCCAGAAACGGATTGGTGTGTTTGCTAATGAAATTGAGGACCTTCAGGTAATTTGAAGGGCGCATGCGCTGAAAAAAAGAAGATGTGCCGCGGTCGCTGGTATTCGCAATGACTAAGCCTTCAATTTCTTCAGGATAAAGCTTGGCCCATTCAACGCCAACCATGGAGCTCAGGGAGATCGTCATCAGATAAACGGATTCGCCCTGCTGAATCCATTTCGACCGCGCTCGCAAATCGCGAACGTTGTCGGTGATGGAAAGGCAGCTGGGGCTGTGAACCAAATGGCCATTGCCCCGCAAATCCAATTGCTCGATCTGGTCATCGGGAAACATCTTTTGAAATTCAGGGATAAATGGTCCCCAGTGAATGGTGTGGCGGCCCAGGCCCCGGACGAAAATCCATTTGCGCGGATTACTTGCCATGGGAACCTCGATACCACTGATCTAGAGCCCGCTCAGAGAATTTATTTTTTTGCTCAGGGCCTAAGCTGGACCAGCTCGAATGCGAAAGTGTGGAGCGAATCAGAAAATCAAAAAAAGTCATATGCCTTCTTAAAATGCGTTTGTGGCGATGCGGTTTGATCGGATTAAAAGGGCCCAGGCTTGAGAAAATCTGCAGTGGATTTTTTCTCACCCAAAGCCAAGATCCCATCTCGAGCGCCAGTGCCAAATAGGCATTGGGATTCACTTTGCGAAATTCGTCATAAATGTAATCCCACAAATCTCCATGGGTCGTGTAATGCACAGTCTGGGGCTCAATTTTATAAAAGTGATGGGGATGAGTGCGCTGAAAATTTTCACTGAGAGCATAAATTTCAGCCAGATGCGGAAAGGGCTTTTGAGATTTCGCGTAGGGAAACCAAATCTGATCTTGAATCCCAAAGCCCGAATGAAAATCCACAGTGATCACAGCCTCTGACTGGAAAAATTGTTTTTCACAAAACTCAATCAGTGCTTTCGCCTCTGGCTCCAAATGCCCATAGCCGCGAAACCAAGGAAGCTTGGGGGAAAGCTTCTGACCCCCCACCAAAAAAGTCGGTTTATCTTCGGCATCAATCGGCGCATTTCGCATCAGATCCACGCCCTGCGGATTGGATCTCGTCTTCTCCATCATCCCCAGCGGATTGATCATCGGAAAAAACAACAGACGAATTTTTTTGAGCGAGTGCTGAAGCATTTCGTCCCAAAGACGCATTTCCAAAAAACTCTGCAGAAGCGACAGCACGACCTGCGCGCCAATCCTCTCCAGCCCATGCACACCCCCAAAAAGTCCCAGCACGGGAGCTTTCGGATCTGGATTGCCAAATTCAAAAGCAATCAACGGAAGCTGATTTTCAGAATTTTGAGTGTTGCCCAGAAAATGAATCTGGCCCTGTCCTTCGACTTGGGCCAGAAGTTTTTCCAGAGTGAGCCACTCGGGTAGTTTTTTTTCTAAGAGACTGCGGCTGGGAATTCGCTCGATGCTGTCAGGGTGGAATGATGGACTTGCGAATCCGTTGACGGACATAAGTTGTATTTTCTCCAGAGAGCTCTATTTAAGTTCTCTCTTTCAAGGATGGTCAAGAAATCGATGCATTTGAATTCCTGGTCATAGGCCGGCTCTCCACCAAGCGACGCACCAGCTTTCAAATAAGCACGGCACAGGGGAGGGATCAGAGCTGTAACTTCGGATTGCTCTTCCAAAGAAAGCGGCCTTTTCATCGATTGAATCCAAAGATTCAAAGCCGGCATCGCATACTTCATCGTCGGCGGGCAAAGCGAATTTTCCTGAAAGCGCTCTTCCAATTCAAAATGTCGGTAAAGCAAAGCCGCCTGTCTAGCGCTCTCTGTTTTGATCGAAGCGCAGCCAAACAAAACGTCGGAATTGGTTTTATTCATGTACTCACCAATGCCACGCCAAAGAAGTGCAATCACAATACCT
Source organism: Pseudobdellovibrionaceae bacterium (assembly GCA_041288045.1). Taxonomy (GTDB): domain Bacteria; phylum Bdellovibrionota; class Bdellovibrionia; order Bdellovibrionales; family Bdellovibrionaceae; genus 21-14-0-10-47-8. The sequence goes on from JBGGMM010000181.1 coordinate 13,326, forward strand.
CGGCGAAAATCTTTGTGAATGCAAGCTCGTCCCAGCTCGAGCTTCGTCCCCGGTCTTTCCAGAATTCGCCGCAAATTAAATTCATTGGCCGAATAAAACTGCTGCGAGAACAATGAGCAATTGAGCCGGTAGGTGCCGACGATCTTCATTGTTTTCTTTTCTTGAATGATCAAGTGATCGCAGATGAAGTCAAATTCATCCACATCGATCCCACGAGGTTTGCTTTTGCCGATCATTTCACGATGAAAGACTTCATAACGAAGACGCAGAGCTTCGATCAGCTCTTCACTGTTGGTCACCGTTTTTAAAATAAACGGTCCCTTGTCATTGAGAATCTCCACCTTCGGTCTGAACTGATGAACGCGGTTCTTTCGAATCTGAAAGAATTCAAGCATGGCCCCTCCTTGTGCTTGAATTTATTGTGCGCGAGATCAGGCTCTGGAAATGTCAGGCTTTGGTAGGGCTTCCGTCAGGGTATTGCTGCGCGGCATTTCTCTGGCCATAGGTCCAAATCAAGGATACCTTGCTTCGACTCATGTTCAAAAAAGTCATCAAGATTTTAGCATCTTTGAAACTGGCCGTTGTGGTGATCCTTGCCTTGGCCGCGTTGATATCGGCGGGCACCATTGTCGAATCCAGATTGGACGCGCAGGCCGCCGCCAAACTTGTTTATCACACTTGGTTTATGTTTCTCACTCTGGGAACTCTGTGCACAGTGCTCATTGCCGTCATGGTGGATCGCTGGCCTTGGAAGAAAAGACACATTCCTTTTCTGCTCGCGCACATTGGGATTTTAATTCTGCTTTCAGGTTCATGGATCACTCACAAGTACGGCCTGGACGGAACCATGCGATTTGGAATCGGCGAAAAAAATCGCTTCGTCACTGTGCCGGCCACCGATTTGACTGTTTGGTATTCAGCTGATGGGGATCGCTACACCAAGCTGGTTGAACAAGAAGTGGATTTCTTTTTGAAATCACCGAAAAAAAATCCATTCCGTCTGCCCATGATGGAAGGGGAGCTGGTGATTGACGATTATGAACCCTATGTCAGCGCCAGCCGCAATATCACTCCAAGCCAGCAAGAAAAAGTCGGAAGTGCGCTGCGCTTTCAACTTCAAAACGCCAATGCCAATATCAATGAGTGGCTCTTTCAGCCAAAGCAAGGGCAGGGGGTTACGAATCAATTCGGTTTGGCTCAACTGTCGCTTGGCATTCCTGCCGATTTGAAAAGGGCTGAAAACGCTTTGTATTTGAATCCGAAAAATGAAAACGAAGTCGATTATGTTCTCACTTACAGAGATCCTCAACGAAAACCTCTCAAAGGAACGTTGAAAGAAGGTCAAAACTTTCAAACCGGTTGGATGGGGCTTGAATTCAAGCTGCTTCGCTACTTTCAAAAAGCCGAAGAAAAATTTGATTTTAAAAAATTAGAGCGCCCAACAGAACTTTCAACCTCTGCCATTCAAATTCAGTTTCAAGGGAAAACCCATTGGGTGCAACTCAATGATGTGCTGAAACTTTTCACTGACAAAGCGGTTTACATTTTAACTTATGGCAATCGTCGCATCGATTTGGGTTTTCAACTGGATTTAAAAAAATTCGAAATCGGAAGATACCAGGGAACTATGCGAGCGGCTTCTTACCAAAGCTTGGTGGCCACTCCTGAAGGAACAGAAACATTGATCTCCATGAATGAGCCTTTGAAATACAAAGGTCTCACCTTTTATCAAGCGAGCTTTCAAGAGGGTCCTGACAAGGAACCTATCGCTTCGATTCTGTCGGTGAATTATGATCCCGGTCGTTGGATTAAATACCTGGGCTGTTTGCTGATTTGTCTGGGAACAATCTGGCTTTTTTACAACAAGCGAAAGGCGGCAAGGGCGCAAGCGCCAAAGCCGGGTGAGTTATGAAGCACATTTTTTCCTTTCTGATTTTATTTTTCTCTTTGCATCTTCAAGCCGCTGAAGGGATTTCCGGTCTGGCAGTTCAAGACGCCGGTCGGATCAAGCCCTTTGACACTTTCGCCCGCGAATCTCTGCAACTGATTCATGGCAAAGACACTTTTAAAATGGAAAAGGGCAATCAGCCCGCCAGGCCCGCCACCGAAATCCTGATGACCTGGCTCTTGCAGCCAGGAGCTTGGGAGAAAACTCCGCTGTTTGAAATCCGCTACGGTGAACTCAAAAAAGGTCTGAAGCTCCCTTCTGAGCAAAGACATTTTTCCTATGCCGAAATCATGGGAGCGGATCGATTGCCGACTCTCATGCAAGATCTCAGCAGTCGCCTGCAAGCCAAAGAGAAGCTAGACCCCTACTTTCAAGCGGTGCAAAGACTGGAATCACAGCTCTTCACTTTTCGTGAAATCGCCGCCGGTCGCATGGTGCGTTTAGTCCCGCCAAAAGAAGGTCACACTTGGAAGTCCGTGGCCGAACTGGACGGGGAGCTACAAGAAAAATTCATGGCGATCACCCAGGCTTTCGTTCCTCTTTTGGGGGTTGTCGTGGATCCCTCGTCGAGCTCTGATCGAAAAAAAGAAGTGGAAAGTCAATTCAATGGGGCGGTTGAAAAGTTCAAACAATCAGCTCGAGCTGAGAATCCCACACTCTATCCGCCGGAAAGTCGTCTGGATTTGGAAATCCATTACAATCATTTTCATCCTTTCAAATGGAGTTGGATTCTGTATCTGCTCGGAACCATCTGCGTTTTTCTTGCTTGGATTTTGGGGAAAGAAGGATTTTACAAACCGGCTTGGATTTTTGTGATTCTTGGATTTCTTTTGCACACTTACGGATTTGGCATTCGCAGTTACTTGGCGGGACGGCCACCTGTGTCCAATATGTATGAAACGGTGATTTGGGTTGGTTGGGGTTCGGTGCTTTTCTCAATGGTCATCGAGGCGATGTACCGATGGCGATTTATTTTGCTGGCCGGTACCCTGGTTGGCTCCTTCTGTCTGATTCTTGCCGATTTGGCGCCAGTGATTTTGGATCCATCTCTGCAGCCTCTCGAACCTGTGCTTCGAAACAATTTCTGGCTTCTCATTCACGTTTTGACGATCACCATCAGTTATGCCGCTTTCTTTCTGGCCTTCGGCTTGGGGGACATCGGTTTGATCTTTTATTTAAAAGATGAATCCAAATACCGCGATCGCCTGAAAGCCATCACTCTCGCCATTTACCGGGCGATGCAAATCGGGGTTTCGCTTCTCGCTCCCGGAATTATTTTGGGTGGGATCTGGGCTGATTACAGCTGGGGACGTTTCTGGGGTTGGGATCCAAAGGAGACCTGGGCACTGATCGCACTGCTTGGATATCTTGCCGTTCTACATGGAAGACTCGGCGGTTGGCTGAAAGATTTCGGCATGGTTGCTTCTGCAGTGATCACTTTTTCTTTGGTGATCATGGCCTGGTACGGAGTGAACTTCGTTCTAGGGGCCGGACTTCACTCTTATGGATTCGGTGCTGGTGGAGTTGGATATGTCTCTGTCTTTGTCGCCCTTCATCTTCTCTTCGTGATTTTTGTTGGAGTGGTTCGCTTCGGGCGCTTGAAAAAATAAGCGCCCATATTGATCTGCGTCGAAAATTTCTTGTTTTCAAATCCTCTCTTTTAAGAAATCCTTTGAAATGCACAAAGCTAACGCAGCGGTTGATTAGAAACTGAGCAACTTTTTGAAGGCCTCGAGGATTTTCATTGGGTTTTCAAAAACGCGTTGATTTGTCAGATGTTTAGGTTTTTAAATAGGTGACAAACGACGTCTTGATAAGACGTTCATAATTGAGAAACATTCCACTTCAGCTTGCGAAGGAATTCGTCATGCATCAAAGATTTTCGGCAGGTTCTCTGTCTTTCGCGCTCTCGGTGCTCGCGGTTGCTGCTGCATTCGCACTCACAGGATGCGATCAACTTCATAAACTTGGAATTGGCTACAATCGCGGATATCAACCCGATCAACCAATTCCATTCGATCACTCCGTTCACGTTGGGCAAAATAAAATTCAGTGTCAGTACTGCCACAATCAAGTGGAAAGATCCGCTCATTCCAACATTCCGGCGTTGAGCACTTGCATGAACTGCCATCTCACTGTGAAAACCGACAGTCCGCATATTCAAAAACTCCGCGATGCCTATGACAAAGGCAAATCCATTGAGTGGGTGAATGTTCACATGCTTCCGGATTTTGTTCACTTCAATCACTCGGCTCACATTCAGCGGGGAGTGAACTGTCAGACTTGCCACGGGCCCATCGAAACCATGCAGAAAGTTTATCAGTATGAAACTCTCAGCATGGGCTGGTGTGTGAACTGCCACCGACAGCCTGAGAACCGAGCTCCTTTGAACTGTTCAACTTGTCACAACTAAACGAAAAGTGTGTGGGATTATATGTCTGAAATGAATCAACACGATCACGACCACGAGAATCACGATCACAGTGCCGCTCCGAAAGAGCGTGACAGTCGCTACTGGCTGTCACTGGATCAATGGGCTCAGGATCCTGAGTTCCAGAAAATGGCTGAGCAAGAATTCCAGTCATCACCTCTGCGCGAAAGCGATGGCGAAGACGGCTGGGCTCGCCGCGAATTTTTGAAACTGATGGGAGCCTCATTGGCCATGGCTTCTGCTGGCTGCATCCGTCGCCCAGTTCAAAAAATCATTCCTTACAATAAGCAACCTGAAGAAGTGACTTTCGCAGTCTCAAATTTTTACACTTCGACCTATTTCGATGGCAGTGAAGCTTTGGGACTTTTGGTTCGCACTCGTGAGGGGCGTCCTCTGAAAATCGAAGGAAATCCGAAGCACCCCATGAATCTCGGGGGAACTTCTGTTCGTGCTCAAGCTCATATCCTTTCTTTGTATGATCCTGAGAGAATCAAAACTCCAATCCGCAATCTTTTAAATAAAACAAAAACCAATCGCGACACGATCACTGCCAAATGGGAAGAGATCGACGATGCAGTGGTGAAGCAGTTGGCAAAAGGTGGGGTCGCGATCCTGACTGGATCCGTGAATTCTCCGACAGGCCGAGCTGTGATTGGAGATTTCGCTCAGGCCTTTGGGGCTCGCCACGTGCAGTGGGAGCCTTTGGCTCACGAAGAAATTCGTGAAGGACAAAAGCTTTCCTACGGTGATGACAGTTTGCCATTTTATCGATTCGACAAAGCCAAAGTGATTGTCTCTGTGGATGCTGACTTTCTGGGAACTTGGCTGATGCCAACCACTTTCAGTCGTCAGTTTTCAAAAGCCCGCAAAGACATTGCCAATATGCCAAAGCTCGTGGCTTTTGATTCGGCTTACTCTCTCACTGGTGCAAATGCGGATATTCGCGTTCGTATCAAACCTTCGCAGCAAATTGCTGTGGTCATGGGTCTTGCTCATGAAATTATCGTGAAAAAAGGGCAGACTCGCTTTGCTGGCAATGCCTCTGTGAAATCCGCTTTGGATCCCTTCGCCAACGTGGCCAGCCAACTGGCATTAGAGCCGGCTCTTTTTACAAAGCTTGCGGATGATTTGATTCAAAATCGCGGTAAGTCTTTGATTGTGGCTGGGGGTTTGCCAACTCTGACTGCGCAATCTCAGGATTTGCAAGTGGCTGTGAATTTCTTGAACTCGGCACTTGATAACGACGGAGCGACAGTCGAAGGTAAAAATGGTCTTCCCGGTGTCGGAGCTTCTTATTCTGCACTTGCGTCTTTAGTGAATGATCTCAACAAGGGCACGATCAAGACCGTGATCATTCATGGTTGCAATCCGGTGTATGCGCTGCCGGAAGAGTTCGGGTTTGCTGAAGCTTTAAAGAAAGCCGAAATGGTTCTCTACACAGGCGATCGGAACGATGAGACCGGACGACAAGCTCATTTCGTAATTCCTGACCATCATTCACTCGAATCTTGGGGGGATGCTGAAATTGGTCGGGGAGTGTACAGCATTCATCAGCCCACCATCCGTCCCATGTATGACACTCGCTCACTGGGTCTGACTTTGATGACTTGGGCTTATATGGCGAAGCGCGGATCTAAACGCCTGACCACTTATGAAACTTATTACGATTTCTTGCGCTCTGTTTGGAAAGAAGAAATTCATCCCAAAGTCGGAAAAGGCCAGGCCTTTGAGGATTTCTGGGAAAATGTTTTACAAGAGGGATTTGCCGGATCTCTGGCTGATTCTTCTGCTCGTAATTTCAAATTGGAGGCTCTGTCAGGCGTAAAACCAGTCAGCTCTCAAGGCTATGAATTGGTGCTTTATCCAACCATCGCTCTGGGTGATGGTCGCTTGGCCAACGTGCCTTGGCTGCAAGAGCTTCCAGATCCTGTGACGAAAATTTGCTGGGACAACTATGTATGCCTTTCGCTTGCCACCGCTGAAAAAATGCATGTGCGTGAAGGTCACTTGATGGAAATCAGTGTGAACGGCAAAAAGCACAAGCTGCCAGCTCATATTCAGCCCGGTTTGCATGACGATGTCTTGGCAGTGCCAGTTGGCTACGGTCGAACGGCGGCTGGTAAAGTTGGTAATGGCATTGGTTTGAACACTTACCAAATGGTGAGCATTCAAAAAGGTCTTCCGATCTTTGCAGGCGCCAAAGCCGAAATCAGCAACACAAAAATGAAATACCAATTGGCCAATCCACAAGGTCACCACTCGATGGAAGGCCGACAGATCGTGGTCGAAGCCACTTTGAAAGAGTATTTAAAAGATCCAGGCGCAGGGATGCACAAGCACCATGTGTTCTCGATCTGGCCAGCCCATGCTTACAACGGACACAAATGGGGAATGGCGATTGATTTGAACTCTTGCACAGGTTGCAATGCCTGCGCAGTGGCTTGTCAGTCTGAAAACAACATTCCTGTTGTCGGTAAAAAGTATGTCATCCAAGGTCGCGAAATGCACTGGCTTCGGGTGGATCGCTACTATGTCGGTGATCCTGCCAATGCTCAAACAGTGTTCCAGCCAATGATGTGTCAGCACTGTGCGACGGCTCCTTGTGAAACTGTCTGCCCAGTGGCCGCGACTGTTCACAGCAGCGAAGGTCTCAACGATATGGTTTACAACCGCTGCGTGGGAACTCGTTACTGCTCGAACAACTGTCCTTACAAAGTTCGAAGATTCAATTGGTTCAATTATGCCAAGCTGATTGAAAAGCCCATGCATTTAGCTCTGAACCCAGATGTGACTGTCCGGGTCCGTGGGGTCATGGAAAAATGCACGATGTGCGTTCACAGAATCAAAGCTGGCAAATCAAAAGCCAAATTGGAAAATCGCGAGCTTCAAGACGGTGAATTCACAACGGCCTGTGCGCAAGCTTGCCCGACGGATGCGATCACCTTCGGAGATATCAACAATCCAGAATCAAGAGTCGCCAAGCTGTTTGCAGAAAAGCGCCAGTACGCAGTGCTTGAAGAGTTCCACACGGCTCCGAATGTTCGCTACCTTTCAAAAATCAGAAATGATGATCAAGAGACACGACCCGGTTCACACGGTCACGACAGCAAAGGCGGTCACTCATGAGTCAGATGAAAAGAAATCCTCTGGTTCTGGGACGGAAATCCCTGAAAGATATCACTGAAGACATTGTCGCTCCGGTGGAAAGCTTCCCCTCTAAAGGTTGGCTGGGGCTTTTTCTGAGTGCGAAAACTCTTTTCATTTTTTACATCATCACCTTAGGACTTGTGGTCAGCACAGGGATGGGGCTTCTCGGGGTCAATCATCCCAATGCCTGGGGAACGATGATTATCACTTTCGTTTTCTGGATCGGGATTGGTCACGCTGGGACTTTGATTTCGGCGATTCTTTTCTTGTTCCGACAAAAATGGCGAACTTCAGTGGCCAGAACTGCCGAAGCGATGACGGTTTTTGCGGTGATGACCGCGGGGCTTTTTCCGCTTCTGCACACGGGTCGTCCTTGGTTGGATTTCTGGCTCTTTCCTTATCCGAATCAGCGCGGTCCACTGTGGGTGAATTTCCGCTCGCCGCTTCTGTGGGACGTGTTTGCGGTCTCCACCTATGCCACTGTGTCCATGGTTTTTTGGTACATCGGGATGGTTCCGGATTTCGCGACCATTCGGGACCGGGCGAAAAATAAAATTCGCTACATGATGTACGGTGCTTTAAGCCTCGGCTGGCGAGGAACGGCAAAGAACTGGAGCCATTATGAAATGGTTTACTTGCTTTTAGCTGGCCTTTCGACTCCGTTGGTTCTTTCGGTTCACACCATCGTTTCTTTCGACTTCGCTGTTTCGAACCTTCCGGGATGGCACACGACGATCTTTCCACCGTACTTCGTTGCCGGTGCGATTTTTTCGGGTTTCGGGATGGTTGTGACTTTGATGACTTTGGTTCGGATCGGCTTTCCGGAGTTTAAGAACTACATCACTTTGGATCACATGGAAGTGATGAATAAAATCATCATGGCCACAGGTCTCATGGTTGGTTACGCTTACGGATCTGAATTTTTCGTAGCCTGGTATTCTGGAAATCTTTATGAGCGAGCGGTCTTCATCAACCGGGCTTTTGGGGATTATGGCTGGTCTTACTGGTGCATGATCAGCTGTAACGTTTTGATCCCGCAGCTTTTCTGGTTTAAGAAAATCCGTCGAAGCATTCCAATCATGTTTGTGATTTCGATTTTCGTAAATATCGGAATGTGGTTTGAGCGCTTCGTGATCACTGTCACATCCCTGCACCATGATTTCCTGCCTTCTTCTTGGGGGAACTACGCCTGGTCGCCCTATGACACTGCGATTCTGGCAGGTAGTTTTGGGATGTTCCTCACTCTGTTCTTGCTCTATCTCCGCTTGTTCCCAGCGATTTCTATTGCTGAAGTGAAGCCTGTGATCAACGTCGGTTACGAGGAAGGGAAGCACTAATGGCTCAGAAATACAAAATCGGCACTGCCGCCATCTTTAGTACCGAAGCTGAAGTTTTAAAAGCCGCTGCTGCTGTTCGCAGTGCGGGCTTTCAAAAATTTGATGCCATCACTCCTTATCCTGTTCATGGTATGGAGGAAGCTTGCGGCATCCAGCGATCTTGGATTCCTTATGTGACTTTTGTTATGGGGATTTTGGGTTGTCTTGCGGGCTGGGCATTGACCTGGTGGACTTCGGCAGTGAGCTGGCCTTTAAATATTGGCGGCAAGCCTTTTCACTCTTTGCCAGCTTTTATTCCGATCATGTTTGAATTGACGGTTTTATTTGCGGCTCTTTCCAGCGTCGCTGTTCTTTTGTGGGCTTGTGGACTTCCGAAAATCAATCCTCCAGTGATTCATCCGGATCTGACTTCTCATAAATTTGGGATTTTCATTCCTAATGATGATTCTGGGTATGACGAGCGCAAAGTGGAAGAGCTTTTCCGAGGGCTGGGCGCTTCGGAAATCAAAAAGGCGGAGTTCTAAAATGAAAGCATATTCACTGATGATTTTGCCTCTGTTAGCTTCGGGCCTCATCGCCTGTCAGGGCAGCGGCAATAACACCAACTTGGAATTGATTCAGGACATGATGGAATCTCCCGCTGTCGATCCTCAAGAGTACGATGATTTTTTTGAAGACAAGGCCGGCGGGGCGCGAGTGCCTCCGGAGCACACAGCCCCAGTGGGCTTTAAGCCTTATCGAGCTGGCTTTGATCCAAATCTGGCCAAGGCCGATCGAAATCCTTTGGCTGGCGACATGAGTGATGAAGTCCTTTTGGTTGGTCAAAAGTATTTCAATACCAACTGCATGGTTTGCCATGGACAGAAAGCGGCGGGCAATGGAACTGTGGCTGAAAAAATGCCCAACAAGCCGCCGTCACTTTTGTCTGATAAAGTAAGATCCTGGGCTGATGGGCAAATCTACCAGGTCATCACAATGGGGCAGGGAACGATGGGCCCCTATGCATCTCACATTCCACAAAAATACCGCTGGCAGGTTGTGAACTACATCCGGCATTTGCAACGAACTGAAAAATAGGTGAATGAAAAATGGCTGACACACATCACACACAGCTTCATGCGCAAAAATTCGAACCCTCTCAAAAGCTCAAAACAGCAGCGATTGCCTTTTTGGTGATCGGTGTTTTGGGATTCGTGATCGGATTGATGAAAGACCAGGAACGTCTTTGGACTTCTTACCTTGTGGCCTTCTTTTATGTTTCTTGCTTGGGATTGGGTGGACTTTTCTTCACTTGCATCCAGCATGTGACGAAAGCTGGATGGAGTGTGAGCATCCGTCGATTGACCGAGGGCATGGCCTCTTTTCTGCCAATGATTATTGTTGGGAGCTTGGTGCTTCTGCTGGGTGTGAAAAAGCTTTATCTCTGGGCGGACGCTGGTTATGTGGCCGAGCATCCGATTGTTCAAGCGAAGACCTCGTACCTGAACACTGGATTTTTGATTGTTCGCCTTTTGATTTTCTCAGTCGGGATGTTTTTGTTCGGCCGAAAAATCATTGGCAACTCTTTGAAACAAGACCAAACAGGGGATCATCATCTCACTCACCAAAATGTGGGCTGGAGCATTGCGTGGGTCTTGTTCTTTGCTCTGTCATTTTCTTTGTTCTCAGTCGATCTTTTGATGTCGTTGCTGCCCACTTGGTACAGCACGATTTTCGGGGTTTATTGCTTTGCTGGTCTTTTCCAGAGCTCATTGGCCTTTTTGATTTTGGTCATGTTCTACTTTAAGAACACGGGCGTGATCCAAGGTTATTACACCGAAGACCACATCCATGACGTCGCAAAGTTCCTGAAGGGCTTCACCGTGTTTTGGGCCTACATCGCATTTTCACAGTTTATGTTGATCTGGTATGCGAACATTCCAGAAGAGACCGAGTACTATTTGATGCGAGCAGAAGGTGGATGGATGGCCATTTCCTTCAGTCTGCTGTTCTTCAAATTCATCATTCCCTTCCTGGCTCTGCTGCCACGAGGAGTGAAGCGGGATCAAAAACGCTTGATCCCCATCTGCATCCTGATTCTGGTCATGCAATACATCGATGTGTACTGGATGGTGTACCCCAATTTCTACGAAGGCCAAGTGACTTTCGGTTTCTACGAAATCACCTTGCTGATGCTCTTCCTAGGCGCATTCCTGATGACCATGATCAATTTCTTCAGAAAGAACAACGTGGTCGCAATCAAAGATCCAAGAATGCACGAGGCTCTTCATCACCATGTGACGTACTAATCTAACTGATTCTCAAAAAAATCGAGAGCAAACGAAAAGGACGGGGAAACCTGTCCTTTTTGTTTTTAAAGACCAAAAAATACCCACAACACAAGCCCTCCTTCTCCCAAACACTTGCCAGACGACCCGGAGCCGCGGAGGCGAAGCTGGACGATGCCATGTCGGCGGATGGTCGTCTGGGAGCCTTCGCATGGACGGACCTACTCGCGTTTACCCTCGGCACCGCTGTGCTGGAGACCCTCCATCCACGATGTTGACCGTCGGCACGCTATACCAACGGACAACATCGTGGATGGGGTCGCCGCGAAGTCTTTTCACAAAGTGATGCGCGAAGCCCAGGTCTTCGCCTGATCGTGAACGTCCGTGTCCGTCTTTTCTGGAAATTCGGCCCTCCACGGCCTCACCCCTTCGGGGCTCGCCTGCGGCGAGTTTCCAGAAAACCTGATGGGAGGGGGAGGGGAGATAGAGATAGAGATAGAGATAGAGAGAAATGCAGTCTTGTGCTTGGTGGAAACTAATCTAGCTCGTCCAGCACGTTGAGATATTGGGCTGTGTTTTCTTTGTTGTCCTTGTCAGGATCGACGTTCTTTTTTTCGATTTTGGACATCTTTCCCTTGTTCATGGGGTACTTCATGTTGTGGTTTTCTTGGAGCCATCCGTTCAGGGATTTGATTTCGGCAAGTCCCGGGAAGAGTTCAATGTCTTCTGGGCTGAGCTTTGAGTAAGCCACTGGGATTTTCACTTCGATAACTGTCTCGCTGGGGGCGTAGACATTGAATGATCTGTTGTCGGCCAAACGGGTGAGGCGGACGTTTTCATCCAAAGTGATTTGAACATCGATGGCTTCTTCTGGGTTTTTAGAATTTTTCATTTTGATGCTGTAAGAAACTCTTTCGTATTCTGTCTTAGCATACAAGTTTTGAACTCGGCGGGCAGGGTTGGCGTAGAGCTCTGTCATGAACTCGAGAGCATTGTCGACTTCTTCAGCTTTTCCGGGATTGAGAAATTCCAGTCTTTTCCTGATTTGTTCTTTGTGTAGGAAAAAGGAATCCGTGGTGAAATTGCGGATGTCTTTATCATAGCAAAGCAACCGAGGCTTGTTGACCACGTTAGGAAATTCTGGATGCTGAATTTTTAGTTCGAGCCAGGATTTATCGGCTAGATCTTCAGAGACTTTCAAGTCCCGCCAAAAAACATCAATCTCTTTTCGAGTGAAGTATTTGCGAAATCGGACCTTGGCCGATTTTTCTTCACCTTTCACAGTCTTGTACTTGGCCACCGTCAAATAAAGAGTGGAAGTGATGTTGAGAATGCCGTCTGGGGCTTTGTCCCTGTTTTTCATGGCTTTGCCAAAATATTGTTGAAGGCGATGGAGCTGCTGGTTGAGGTCGGTGGTTTCAACCACGTATTTCACCTCTTGGCGAAGCGAAGTCGTATCTTGCTTTTTTCCATTCTGGATTTTTTGGACCACTTGGCTAAAGCGGTCCAGCTGGACAGGTTGTGGGTAAATTGCAGAGCAAAGTGGCGCGCTCGCAAAGGCCTGCGCCAGGAAAAGGAAAAAGAAAAAAAACGAGACAAGATGTCTCATTGTGCGATTCCCTCCATCTGAATCGGAAGAAATTGTCCTTTGTTCTGAAGATAATTGATCAAGGCACTGTATTTTTTGGAATCAATTTCGGTCACGGCATAATCAATATTTCCAAATTTATTATCTTGAGTGATAAAAAACAGTGTGACTTCTCGATTTTGATCTTTATCGAAATGCTTGACGATCCACATGAACTGATCCTTGCTCACTTGAAATTTTTCAGCATTGAGATTCGCAGGATATTCATTGGTTTTTGGGTACAATGGCGACTGTTCGCGCAAAGTCTTATCAAAATCCGATTTGAGGTCTCTCATTTGGTTTTTTACGGTCTCCGGGAGAGTCGGTGAGTCGACGGCCTTGTCGAGAGCGGAATTGAGCCATGCTTTTTGGTCTCCGCTCAGCACGGATTGTACAAAGTTTTTTCCAACGAGAACCTGATTTGGAAAGAAAGTGACAGCGCCGACAAAAACAGAAAAGATGATCATTGGTCTCATCGTCATTTTGAGAAATGTCTTGAAATACTCCTTATTCATGAATTGACCCATTTTAGTTTTGAAGGCTCGGTAGTGCATCAAAGTCTTCATTCTGAAGTAATTTTTGGAATTGGCGAGATCCCTCAATTCGTCTTTTGTCAGGAGCTCAAGACGGGGGGCGATCTTGCCAAATTCAGTTAAAACTTCGCCAGAAATCTCACTTGGGATGTGAAGTTTGAAGTCTTTGAAATTGATGCCAGTGAAGTCATTCAGGTCAAAGTTAATGGATGTATCCAATGTGCCATCCATATTCAAAAGTGTGTTTCGGACTTGATGAGAATTTCCAGAAGGATCAATCAAAACCAAGTTTTTTGGGATGTAGCGCGCATGAGTACGGAAATCTGATTTATAGGTGATTTCAACGGACCAACCCTTTTCCAGCGGAAGTCCCAAAACCAGGGAGCCTAAGGCCTTTCCCTCAAAATCTTTGAAAGAAAATTTCACTGCCCGGGTGTGGTTGATCATTCGGACCAGTTCCATCACAGCCATTCTGGATTTGGGGGCTAGGGGCTGTTCGCTTAAAAAGAGAGCTCCAGCTGGAGAATCAATTCGGATATTTCCCTTTTCATCCAGAAGCAATTCTTTGTCTTTGCTCTCCACTCGCCACTGGAGAGAAAAAGGCTGGGCACTGCTATGAACCAGGTCACAGCTTCTTTGCGCAAGACCAGGAAAATGGACTGCGGTGACGGTCAGAATGACCGCCAGGATCTGGAGAATCCAACTTTTTTTCAACATTTTTCGCTCCTCCAATAAAGAGACTTCGAATCGGCAAACCGATCTGTAGGGGTCTAGAGCAGAAATTATGCCCAGTTGCCAGATTCAACAAATTGGTCATTCCGAAAAAAGACTGGCTAAAGTTTTGACAACCAGGTGACGGTTCACGTCTAGGCCCTTGATCTGACGGATTTCTCATTCGATGATAGAGGTTCATCACACGAAAGGAACAAACATGGAAAAGCGAAAGGGCAGCTGCCATTGCGGAAAAGTCCAATTTGAAGCCAAGGGCAATTTCAACGAAGCCCTCAGTTGCAATTGCTCAATCTGCCAGAGAAAAGGCACTCTGTTGGCCTTTGTCCCCGAAACTGATTTTCAACTGCATTCCGGCGACAATTCACTGACTGATTATCAATTTGGAAAAATGCGAATTCATCACACTTTTTGCTCAACTTGTGGAGTGCAGGCTTTTTCTTCAGCCCAAATGCCAGATGGAACCAAAATGAAAGCGATCAATGTGCGATGTCTGGAGGGGATGGATTTGAAAGATCTCAAAATCAAAGAATATGACGGGAAGTCGATTTAGATAAAAATCTTAAATCAAATCCCGAATCTCGCGAATAATCCCCTCAATCTGCGCTGGCGAAGCAGGAGCGACGAAGATGGTGTCGTCGCCAGCAATGGTGCCCAGGATGCCGCCGATTTTGGCTCGGTCAAAGTGGGCAGCCACCAAGCTGGCGGATCCCACGGAGGTGTGGATCACAATGAGAGATCCGTTATGGCGAATGTCCAATAAGAGATGCTTGAGGCTGGAGGAGGGGAGAGCCGGTGACGAGGAGGCTTCGGCCGAGAGTCTGTAAACGGTTTCGCCTGTAGAATTGATGGTTTTAATAGCGCCGATTTTTCTGAGGTCTCTGGAAATCGTGCTTTGAGTGATGTCGAAATTATGCCTTCGCAAATCATCGGCCAGCTCTTCTTGAGTGGAGCTTTTCCCCTCAATCAGGAGCTGGCGCAGGAGCTGTTGTCTTTGTTTTGGATCAGTGTTGCCCATTGTAAAGTCCAATCAGCAAAGCTTTTTGTGCGTGCAAGCGGTTTTCCGCTTGTTCAAACAGAGCCGACGCCGGCAATTCCACCACATCCGCTGTGATTTCTTGTCCTTTGATCATAGGCAAGCAATGAAGAACGATGGCATTGGGATTTGCTTTTGCCAGCAAGGCTTTGTTGATTTGATAACCTTCAAAAGCTTGCAGTCGAATTTTATTTTCAGCTTCAAATCCCATGCTGGTCCAAACATCGGTGTAAATCGCATCCACGTCCTTGACAGCTTCAGCAGGCGTTTGAAATTTTCGAATTTGAGCACCAGCTTCTTTGGCTCTGAGTTCAGCTCTTTTGAGAATACTCTCATCCGGCTCATAACCTTTGGGACAAGCATAGTGCACATCCACGCCAACATAAGGAGCTATCAGCAAAAGTGAGTGCAAAACATTGTTGCCATCACCGATATAGGCAAGCCGAAGGCCTTTCAATTTTCCAAAGCGCTGCTTGAGTGTTTGCAAATCCGCAAGGGCTTGGCAGGGATGGTGGCTGTTGGAAAGGCCATTGATCACTGGGATCTTAGATTGAGAGACCATTTTTTCTAAAGTCTCATGCTCAAAAGTTCGAAGCATCACTCCATGGACCATACCTTGAAGAACGCGGATTGCATCTTCAGGTTCTTCATTTTTCTTTTGGCTTCCTTGCAGCTCAACCACTTGGCCGCCCAATTCTTGAATTCCCACAGTGAAGCTCAGTCGAGTTCTCAATGAGGGCTTTTCAAAAATCAGAGCGAGAGTTTTATTTTCAAGAGTTGTTTGTCTTTCACGGCCTCTGGTTTTCTTTAAGCTCTCCGCGACATCCAAAAGCTGAAGGAGCTCTGCTTGCGAGAGCTCTTCGCCTGTTAGAAAATGCTTTGTTTTAAACTGCAGCATAGTGGACTCCTTCCCAAGAATTTGCATCATCAGGCACGCACCAAGTGCCGACCTGATCGCTCCAAACCCCTTTGACTGAATCTTTGGTGTTCATCACCCGAACCGCTTTCACTCCGTGCTTGAGAGCAAATTGCAAAGCTCGAGTTTTCGTCAGCATTCCGCCGGTGACGACTTCTTGATTCACCAGGGTCTGCAATTGATCTTCCGTCAATTTTTCAATCAAGTTTTTTTGAAGATTGAGAATTCCTGATTGATCCGTTAGAAAAATCAAATACTCCGCTTTCAGTGCTGAAGCCAAGTGGCTCGCAGCCCAATCCGCATTGATATTGTAAGCTTCACCCTCTGCGCCCACACCAATCGGCGCAATCACGGGAACAGGCGAGCCTTCTGTTTTCAGAATGCCTTCAATCCATTGGGTCATCACTTCTTGAATGGCGCCCACTTGCCCAAGCTCCTGAGAGGCCGCTTTGCAAAGCAATGTCTGACCATCAGCACCGGAAAGGCCTACAGCCGGAACACCGTGTGAGCTGAGGTGTCTGACGAGTTTGCGATTCACATCCCCGCAGAGCACGCTTTCAATCACGCCCATCATTTCAGGAGTTGTGATCCTTTGTCCTTGCAAGAAATTCCAAGTGATCCCGCGACGAGTGAGCTCGGCATTGATCGCCGGACCCCCGCCATGCACTAAAATCACCTGGTAATTGTATTTTCTCAGTTGAATCAAAGCTTCCGTCAGGGTCGTCAAAACGGTTTCATCCTGCAAAGAAGCACCACCTAATTTAATCAATATGCGTGATGATTTCATGAGTACTCCGTGTTGATTTCAACATATTTTTTGGAAAGGTCGCAGCCCCAAGCCACAGCGGCTTCCTCTCCGGATTTCAAATCGATTTGGACTTGGATTTTGGTTTGCTTCAAAAGTCCTTTGACCGATTCGCGATCAAACTCCACTGGCATTCCATTTTCAAACAAGGTCTGTCCTTGCAGTTTCAAAGTCATCGCATTCAAACAAGACATCGGAACTTTGTCGGCTCCTAGTCGCGCTAGAATCCGACCCCAATTGGGATCTTCGCCATGAATCGCCGTTTTCACCAAAGGACTGAGAGTGATCCCGCGAGCGGCCGTCTTTGCAAGCTCCCGATTGGGGGCACCCGTGAGCTGCACTTCAATCAACTTACTCGCACCTTCTCCATCAGCGGCGATGGACTGAGCCAAAAATTTGGAGACGTCAGAAAGGGCCTCTTTGAAAAGAGCCAGATCCTCAGCTGTCGAAAGCTCAACGCCACTCTCACCACTCGCCATCATAAAAACGCAGTCATTGGTGGAAGATTCGCCGTCCACGCTGATCATGTTAAAGCTCACGTCCGTGGCTTCACGCAAAAGCGATTGCGCCAATTCCGGGGTCAATTTCAAATCCGTGAGCAGGTATCCCAGCATGGTCGCCATATTGGGATGAATCATTCCGGAACCTTTGCAGATCCCAGTCAAACGAATATCCCCTTGCGAAAGTTTCACAACAGTCGTTACGGATTTCGGCACAAGATCAGTAGTCAAAATCGCCAGAGCAAAATTCTCAGCCACATCCGTCGCTCTTTCGATAAGCTCAGGGATTGATGGCGTGATCTTCTCAATTTCCATTTGCTTGCCGATCACGCCGGTGCTGGCGGTGAGAACTTGGTTCGATTGAATATGGAGGGAATTGGCCACAGCCTCTGCCATTTTCAAATTGTTGACAATCCCTTCGGGACCTGTAGCCGCATTGGCCTGTCCAGAATTCGTGACAATGGCTCTCGCATTCGAGCAAGGGAGAATGCTTTGGCAGTAGGTGACCGGAGCCGCTTTCATTTCGTTCAAAGTGAAAACTCCGGCTGCCACTGCGTCTTTCTCAGTGAAAATCAAACCAATATCGGGACGGTAGCGTCGGACTCCGCAATTCACACCGCTAGCGAAAAACCCCAAAGGCAATTGTGTTCGGTGAAGTCCTGGACCTGGTGTCATCTTTTACTCCTTCAGCCCCAAGCCAAATTGCTCAGGGAGATCCAAAAGTCGGTTCAAATTTGAGACAGCCTGGCTGGCTGCTCCCTTCATCAAATTATCAATCGTTGAAAACAGATAAAGCTTGTTCCCACTCAGTTGATAGCTGAGATGTGTGTGGGGAGTTCCCACCACAAATGAAAGCTTGGCCAGCTTGGCAATGTTGGATCCAAAAGTGACAAGCGGATTGGATTCATAATCCTCGGCAAAAGCAGCTTCAATCAAAGCCAAATCGGTCGTCTTGCTCTGCGCATAGATCGACGCCAAAATCCCTTTTTTCACTGGCAAGAGATGTGTGGAAAAATGCGGCTCAATTTTTTTGCCAGTAAATAGCTCCACGGCCTCTTGAATTTCGGGATAGTGCTGATGATGGCCAATTCGGTAGGGAAGGCAATTGCCATCCACTTCCGAGAAAAGCAAATTCTCAGCCGCTTTTCTCCCAGCCCCTGTGGTTCCGGACTTGGCATCAATCACGATGTTCTCAGCCTGAATCAAATCTCTTTTTAAAAGAGGAATTAAGGCCATGGACACAGCCGTCGCGAAACATCCGGGATTGGAAATCAACAAAGTCTCAGGAGTGCTTGGCTTTGCAAATGGCACCAATCCATAGTGAGCTTTCTGAAGCCACTCTTTCTCTGTGTGTTCAAAGTGATACCATTTCTGATAGTCATTTTTCTTCAAGCGAAAAGCACCGCTCAAATCAATGACTCGTTTTCCTCGAGAAAGAATTTGCGGAGCCAACTTCAAAGAAACTTCGGGCGGAGTCGCCAGAAAAACCACATCCGTCAGATGATTCATCAATTGATCATCTGAAAGACAAACGACCCTCTCTGCTTTTTTCTCCATAAGCTCTTCGCTGAGCGAAAATTCTCTCAAAGCAAAGGCATAGGTGAGCTCAACCGCTGGGTGATGCAAAAGCAAACGCGAAAGCTCCAATCCGGAGTAACCGCGAGCGCCCACAATGCTGACGCTGATTTTATTTTTGAATAGGTGAACTGCCTCTTTTTTATTCATCGTGTGTGCATAATTATTGAATAAATTTGCATTGTCAAATATATATTGCATTAGAAATTCAATGAATGCATAAGTATGCTTGATGAGCTTGGACAAAGATCTTGAAAGTTTGCTTCAGATCCTTGATGACGAGCCAAAAAAAGAAGGGGAGACTCAAGCACATGAATCCAAAAACAAACACCAATAATAATGATGCCGTTCTTTTAGTTTATAGTGGCGGACTAGATACTTCTGTCTGCATCCCTCTCATGCGTGAAGAGTACGGATACAAAAAAGTCGTCACGGTCACCGTGGATGTGGGCCAAGATCCGGCCGATATCACACAAGCCGCAGAAAAAGCAAAAATCCTCCAAACCGAGCACTACACCGCCGACGCCAAGGAAGAGTTCGTCAAGGATTACTGTTGGTCCGCAGTGAAAGCCAATGGGGATTACCAAGGCTACCCCATGTCGACTTCGATTGCGCGTCCACTGATCGCCGCGAAAGCTGTTGAGTACGCAAAAAAATTAGGCATTCAAGCTTTCGCTCACGGCTGCACAGGAAAAGGCAACGACCAATACCGAATCGAATTCGGCATCCGAAGCCAAATGCCAAACGCAGTGATCCACGCGCCAGTGCGGGAGCGCAATATGACTCGCTCATGGGAAATCCAATACGCCAAAGAAAAAAACATTCCGATCCAGCAATCCCTGAATAAGATCTGGTCGATTGATGAAAACCTCTGGGGGCGATCCATAGAGGGCGGCCGACTGGAGGAGCCGAACTTTGTCCCACCGGAAGAGATTTTCCAGTGGACAAAATCAGTCGAGACTTCAGATTCGCAAGCAAGCCTTGTGAAACTGGGATTTAAAAACGGAGTTCCAGTCAGCATCAATGGTGAAACTGCCACCCCAGCCCAGTTGGTTCTGCAAATGAACAAAATGGCCGGAAGCCACGGCATTGGCCGCATCGACATCATGGAAGATCGAATGATGGGTCTGAAAGTTCGCGAAAACTACGAATGCCCAGCGAGCACCGTTTTCCTCAAAGCTCACAAAGCCCTCGAAAACTTGGTTCTGACCCGCGATGAAATCAGATTCAAAGCCATCGTCGATCAAGAGTGGAGCCGCTTGGCCTACGAAGGCCTCTGGTGGGATCCGCTCAAAACAAATTTGGAAAGTTTTATCGATCAAACCCAAAAGCGAGTGACTGGTGAAGTGACTTTAAAACTTTACAAAGGTCAAACCACAGTCTTGGGTCGAAGCTCTCCCTGGGCCCTCTACTCTGAAGATCTCGCATCTTTTGACACCACGACTTTTGATCAAAGAGAAAGCACAGGTTCAGTGAAAAACTTTGGTTTGCAATCTCGTATGTTTCATCAACTGGTGGAAAAGCACCAAAAGGAAATGTGATCATGAAGCTCTGGGGTGGTCGATTTGCCAAGCCGACAGCAAAGGATTTTGAGGCTTTCTCTTCATCCATTGATGTGGATGCGAAGCTTTGGGCAGTGGATTTGAAAACATCCATCGCGCACGCTCGTATGCTCAGCCAGCAGGGAATCATCGGCAAAGAGGACGGCGAAAAAATCATCCAGGGCTTGCATCAAATCCACGAGGAAATTTCCAATCAGAAATGGACTTTTGATCCCAAGGCCGAAGACATTCACGGAGAAATTGAAAAGAGACTCTTTGAACTGATCGGCCCTGCTGCTAAAAAAGTCCACACCGCCAGAAGCAGAAATGATCAAGTCGCCACAGACACTAGACTTTATCTGAGCGAAGCGATCCGGGATCTGCTGCAGGATCTCAGGTCCGTGCAAGCCGAAATTTTAAAGCAGGCGAAAGATCACACCACAACCATTTTGCCTGGAATGACCCATTTGCAGCACGCTCAGCCAGTCAGCCTGGCCCATCATCTCATGGCCTATTACTGGATGTTTCAGCGAGACAGCAAACGATTGCAAGAAAGTCTGCCAAGGATTCTCAGTCTACCGCTGGGATCTGCGGCCTTGGCAGGAACTGGCTTTCCCATTGACCGGCAAATGACGGCGAAAGAAATCGGCTTTCAAAAAGTCAGCGAAAACAGTTTGGACGCCGTTTCCGATCGAGACTTTGTGATCGAATTTCTTTCTGACGCTTCAATGATCATGATGCATCTTTCAAGGCTGTGTGAAGAGTTGATTCTCTGGAGCACTCCCGAATTTGCTTTTGTCGAATTGGGTGACGAAGTCACAACGGGTTCTTCAATCATGCCGCAAAAGAAAAACCCCGATGTGGCCGAGCTCATTCGCGGTCGCGTGGGTCGGGTCTACGGCGCTTTGATGGGCGCTCTCACCATGATGAAAGCTTTGCCTCTCAGTTACAATCGCGACATGCAAGAAGATAAGATCCATCTTTTCGAAGGACTGGAAACTGTTCAGTCCTGTCTTCAGATGATGAAGCTGACGCTGGAAACCTGCCAGTGGAACAAAGAGAAAATGATGAAAAGTCTGAAAGCCGATTTTTCAAATGCCACTGATCTTGCTGATGATTTGGTTTTGAAAGGACTGAGCTTTCGTGAGGCCCATGAAATCGTTGGCCAAGTGGTGCAGGCCTGCGTGCAGGCGAAAAAAGGGCTCGAAGATCTGACATTGCCAGAGCTTCAAAAATTTCATTCTCTCTTTGATTTGGAAAGTTTAAAAAAAATGAACCATCAACAAGTGATGTCTTTGAGACTTTCAGAGGGTGGAACAGCCCCTTCACAAGTGGAAAGACAAATTCAGATGGCTGAGAAAAATCACTGAATGTAGCCGCCGTAACCATCAGTGGCCAAATTGAAATCCTTTTTATCATGGGTTTCTTCAGTCACTGGTTTTGCGGCTGAGCTCTGGGTGATTTCTTGATTCAATTCATCAATGCTCAAATCTTCATTTTGAACTTTGGCCTGACGAGATTTCTTCTTCACAGTTTTTTTTGCAGAGTGGGTTTTGGAGATTTGTTTTTTATGGGTTTTGGCTTCAGCCGAGTCAGCCATTGAAAAGCTCAAAATCAGCCCTAAAGTCAAAGATGCGATTAAAAAGAAGAACCGGGAGCCTTTCATAAAAACCTCCAATGCAACATAAGACTTACAAGCTTCGTGCCGGGCCAAAAGTGATTGAGGCCGGGGCTCTCTGATCAATCCCTGTGTCTTAAAATGAGAAAAAAGCCCTCAAGACTTTGAAATCTCAAAGCTTCCTGAAAATTCGACTAAAAGAGTATCAGTGAATGAAAATTATCCAGCTCTTACTGAGAATTCAGCTCATACTGAGACTTGGCGTGAACAAACCAACAAGCTGGCCGCGTGCCTTTGGCTTCCAAAAACTGATGGAAGCTGCAATTGTCGGGATCTCCTAATTTGCCTGTGGGATGGGCCTGTCGTCGGCAGAGGGCACCGGCAACAAGAGTGTCCAGTCGACATTGAAAACTGGGGTAGGACTGCAAAGTGGTGCTGGGGACTTCTTTTGCAGGTGTAAAGAAGGAAACTTCAGCATCGCCCAATAAGGCTGAAAGAACATTGGTCAAAGAGAGGCTGGCCATCAGACTTCGCTGGCAAATGGCGGAATCTTCGGATCCAGCACCCCAAACGTGGTCACATTTCAGCTTCATCTGAATGGGGACTGCCAGTTTTAGCAAAGAGGTTTTGTTATTTGCGCCCTTCAACATCAAAGGCAGGCAAACATTGGTGGCATAATAATCCGCCTGACCTTCGGCACTCAGATCAGCAAAGGGGTGTTGGGGTGCGCCAGCCAAATGATGGCCCATTTCGTGACAGAGGACGAGCAGATAATTATCCAAAGTCATTTGAGCTGTTCGAAAAAGGCCGCCATAAAGGTTCAACCAGCGGCGATCATCCGAGTGAGAGGCAAAAGCATTTTGTTCTTGCGAATCCCAATCCGCTTCAATCTCAATTTGCATGTGATGACTTTTTAAAATCGGCTGAAAAACCTTTTGGACCGAGCCAATCAAACTCCAAAACTGCTTCTCATTTTTATTTTCCAAAGATGGCGAAGCCCCCGATGCAGAAGCCATCGGCTGAAGGACTGAATCCGTCG
Source organism: Pseudobdellovibrionaceae bacterium (assembly GCA_041288045.1). Taxonomy (GTDB): domain Bacteria; phylum Bdellovibrionota; class Bdellovibrionia; order Bdellovibrionales; family Bdellovibrionaceae; genus 21-14-0-10-47-8. The sequence continues at coordinate 36,375 of JBGGMM010000181.1, forward strand.
GGAGCAATTGACAAAGAATTTCGCTGTCACTTCCAGGCGCTGCCAAAAGCGGAGAGCTCATCAAAACAGTCATCAACATGAGAATTCGGATCAAGAAGGCCTCCTCGGAAATCAACAACAGGGTCGAGTTGATATCCTGAATTGAAGCCGCTGGGAATCGCAAATTTTTATTTTTTCTAGAGCTTTTCATCCAAGCGGGGTTCAAGACCCGGTCCAATGGCGAAAGCTCGACCATCAGCGGGCTTCTGCGACAATCCGATGATTTGAATCCTGATCCCGGCTAATCTTGAAAAGTGCGGGCGATAAAGGCATGGCGTTTTCTTGAGATGATTCTATGGGGACTCTTCAGTGGGTCTTTTTTCTTTTTATCACAGGCTTCTGCTGAAACTGACCTTGAGTGCTACCGAATGCCCGGATGCCGCGGGTTTTTTCGCGGAGCTTCGCCCAATCCGACAGTGGGAAGTCAGGTCAGAATCAACCCTTCAGCAGTTCCCACAGCCAATGCCTTTGGCCTTGAAGGAATCTTCTTTAAGGACTCCGTCGATGTCTCCATCGTTCGAGGAAACGGTCGGGTGGGAGCTGCTCTTTCACCCACCAACAGTGAAGAGACTTTCTTCGGTCCGCCGACTTTTGAAGTGCCAGAAGATTATGCGTTAAGAAAAATCAACGCCGATAAATATCCCAATCAAAAATTGACTCTGGCAGCGGCCGTGGATTTAAAAAAGCGCAGCGGCTCTGGCCTCGGAGCCGTGGAACTCAAAGCGGGTGTGATGGGTCGCTACAATAAACTCACCCATAATGTCAGCCCAGGTGTCGGCCTCAATGGGATTTTGGGGCCATTGACTTTTGGGGGCTCGATTTATAGCGATGAAACGCAATTGGATTACAGAACCTATGGGCTCTTGGAAACCAAACCCGTCGTCAAGTATCAAGTTCAAACTTACAATGTCGGTCTGTTTCTGAACTCGTTGATTCTGGATTACTCGCAGCTTCGAATGAAAACTGTGGACACTTCCATCGTGCATATTGTGACTGCCAGTCTTTCCTACCGGCGAGTGATTCTCTCAGCTTCCAAGAGAACCGAAGACAGCGAGCGACCGGCCTACAACTATCGGACAAAATTATTAGAAGATGAACGTTACAAAGAAGAGTACTTTGGCGGACTGCAAGTGCAAATCACCAAAAATTTCATGGTCGGAGCTCTTTACAATTATTATCTTCTGCATGAGATGTCTGGATCTTTGACTTTGTTCTTTTGATTTTTATTCAATTTCGACGATATCAACAGTCGTGGCGCCAGCTTCAGGGCGGACGACTGTCATTTGAATTGGATCCGAGCCCGAGTGCGAGAAGCTTTTGACATAGGCATTTCCAGAAACGATCGACCGATTGCCATTCCAGGCGACCACAGCTTCATCCTCAAGCATCACGTAGGTGCTGCTGGTGCCAGAGTAAAAGATCACTGAGCAGCTCGCCAAAGTGACCGAGGGTTTGTAGCAGTAGGTTGATTTTCGCAACTGCTCAGTCGGCAAGAGGTCGTCATCCACTTCGGCACAAGCTAAAAAAAAGAGAGTCGGAAAAAGAGCCAAAAGGATTTTCATGCCTTTATTTTAGCCCTGGAAAGGCCGTCTGTCTTTCGGTCCATTGGCCAGATTCGGTCTATTTTTCGATAAAACCGGTCAGGTTTTCAGGTCCCTGAGAGGTGATTAAAATATCATCCTCCAGGCGAATTCCACCAAACCCCCGCCACTTTTCAACTTCGTTCCAATCAATCATTTGCGAGAATTTCTGGCGAGTTTCTTTTCTCTCAAGGAGAGCATCGACAAAATAAAGTCCGGGCTCGACAGTCATCACGAAATTTTCCTGCAAGGGGAAATCAACGCGGACTCGGACTCCGCAACTCATTCGAGGAGGCTTTAAAGGATTGGCGCCAACATCTCGAACTTTCAAGCCCACCATATGTCCTACGCCGTGAGGAAAGAAAACAGAAATAGCTCCGCTTTCCAACAAAGAGTCCGTTTCTCCTTTGAGAATTTTTAATTCCTTCAGGCCGTTGGCGATGATCTCAGCCGATGCGCGGTGAACATCATGCCACTCGCGGCCCATGGTGCAGAGAGAAATGGATGTTTTCTGAGCTTGGAAAACCAAATCGTAAATTTCTTTTTGCTGAGAGCTGAATTTTCCCGAAGCGGGAAAGACACGAGTGATATCCACGCAGTAATCAAATAGATCCGCCCCAGCGTCAATCAACACCATTTCGCCGGGTTGAAGCTTTCGATCTGTGGGCAGAGCGTGCAAAACAGCCGATCTGGGGCCTGATCCCACGATGCTGGTATACGGGAATTTTTCGGAACCTGCCTTCATGACTGTGGATTCAAATTCAATTTGAATTTCTCTTTCGCTCACTCCGGGACGGATAAAAGATTGAAGTTTTTGATACCCCTGGTGAGCCATTTGGGCGGCTTTTTGGATCAGTTGAATTTCAGCTTCATCTTTTTGCCGGCGAACTGAATTGATCACTTCTTGAAAATTCAAATGAGTTGTCGGATCCACATGGGTGGCCCAAGTTTTTTGCGCAGGACTGGGTTGGCCGTAAAGAAAAAGCCTTTTGCATTTCTGTTTTTCAAACCAGCCATTGAAAGACTGGATATCTTCGCCGGCAAACTCTTCACCGCCACCTTCCCAAAGTCTTTCCTCCGGAGTGAGGGGCAGGACAAAGTCTTTCCATCCCAGGTCCTTGTTGTAGGCCAAGAGGCCTTGAGGGCGATAAAGTCCAGACAGCCAGAGATACTCGGGGTGGGGGATGAAGGGGTAAGTTTGATCCAATCCCCCGGGCTTTTGAATGGGTTCGCCGCTGAAAATGAAAACCCAATCTTGAGCTTCCAGATGGGAATTCATGGCTTTTTCCAAGCGAAGGCGGCGGCTCTTTAAAACAGAATCCGTAAAGATTTTCATGGGCCCAGCTTAATGGATCCAAGAGCCATTTGAAACAAACTCAAGAGTCATTGCGACATTTTTTGACGCATCTTTTCATATTGCCTCTCAGAGAGGGCCTTGTTAAGACTAAAAGCTATGTTGAGTTTGTTTTTTGCACTTCTTTTTCAATCTTCATCTGTTGTTTCGACAACAACCATGACTTTTTAATTCATGGCTCTTAAGAATTTGCATGTCTGAAATTCGTATCATTCTCCCAGATCAATCAGTGAAGACTTTTGACCACGAACCCACCGCTTTGGAAGTGGCCCAATCCATTGGTCCGCGTTTGGCCAAAGAGACTTTGGGTGTGAAAATTGGCAATGATCCCGAAGTCCATGATTTCCGTTTGCCGCTGAAAGATGGCAGTCAAATTTCTTTGGTCACCACCAAATCTCCGGAAGCTGTCGAAGTGATCCGTCACTCGGCGGCTCACGTCATGGCTCAGGCTGTTCAGACTCTCTGGCCCGAAGTGAAAGTGACCATCGGCCCAGTGATCGAAAGTGGCTTCTTTTACGATTTTGATTCTCCGAGAAATTTCACCGAAGAGGATTTTCAAAAAATCGAAAAGCGCATGGAAGAAATCGTCAAAGGCGATTACCCCTTGGTGCGAAAAAATGTGCCGATCGATCAAGCGATTGCCACATTCAAAAAAATGGGCGAGCGCTTCAAAGTCGAAATCATCGAAGATCTTAAAAACAAAGGCGAACACGAAGTCGGCATTTACGAGCAAGGCGAGAATTGGTTTGATCTTTGCCGCGGACCTCATGTGCAAAGCACGGGTCAAATCAAAGCTTTCAAGCTGATGTCCGTGGCCGGTGCCTACTGGCGGGGAAATGAGAAAAATCCCATGCTCCAGAGAATTTACGCCACTGCCTTTGGCGACAAAAAAGAACTAGAAGCTTACCTTCATCAGATGGAAGAAGCGAAAAAGCGCGATCATCGAAAGCTAGGGAAAGAGCTAGGGCTTTTTCACTTGCATCCCTGGGCTCCGGCTTCGCCTTTTTTCACTGGTCGGGGAGCTGTTGTTTACAATGAACTGCAAAAATACATCCGGGAGCTTTATTTTAAATACGGCTACCAGGAAGTGATCACTCCACAGATTTTTGATACTGAATTATTTAAGACTTCAGGTCATATGGGAAATTACGCTGAAAATATTTTCTTCACCAAAGTGGATGAAAGAGATTTTGCGGTGAAACCGATGAACTGTCCTTCTCATTGTGTGCTGTTTAAATCCGAGCATCATTCCTACCGGGAGCTTCCGCTGCGCATGGCTGATTTCGGCCGCCTTCACCGCAACGAAAAGAGCGGAGCGATCCACGGTCTGACAAGGGTTCGCTCTTTCTGTCAGGATGATGCGCATATTTTCTGCTCTATGGATCAAGTGCAGTCGGAAATTGCTGGCTTCATGAGTCTGCTTCGCGAAGTTTATACTCAGCTGGGAATGACAAATTACAAAGTCATGCTCTCCACGCGGCCAGAAAATCGTGTGGGATCCGATGAGATCTGGGACCAAGCCGAAGACGCTTTGGCGAAAGCTTTGGAATCTTTAAAAATCCCCTACACTGTCAATCCAGGCGATGGCGCTTTTTACGGTCCCAAGATCGACATTGTGTTTGTCGATGCCATCAATCGGCCTTGGCAGCTAGGGACTTTGCAGTGCGATTTCAATTTGCCGCAACTTTTTGATCTCAATTATGTCGGCGAAGACAATCGGGAGCACAGACCGGTCATGCTCCATCGGGCGATTTTGGGATCACTCGAGCGATTTATTGGGGTGTATCTGGAGCACACAGCTGGACATTTGCCAACTTGGCTCTCCCCAGTTCAAGTGCAGATTCTTTCGATCACAGATCGTGTGAATGGATTTTGCAATGAGATTCTCGGTCAATTGAAGAGTCACGGAGTGCGTGTCGAATTTGACCAAAGGAACGAAAAATTGAGTCGTAAAATCCTTGATGCCCAAATGATGAAAGTTCCCTTTATGATCATCGTTGGCGACAAAGAAGCCGAAAATCGAAGCGCTTCATTGCGGCTTCGCGACGGCAAACAATTGCAAGGTATTAACGTTGGAGAATTAATCGAAACAATCGTCGTTCAAATCAAAGAACGACGACTCACACAGGAACCAAACCAGGAGGTTTCCCATTAGCAGCCCTTTTGAAAGAAAAGGTTTTGGCGGAGGCGGACGAGATTTCCGCCAGAAAAACAAAGACAAAGACGGACTTCGTGTCAACCGCGAGATCCGAGCCCAGCAAATCCGAGTGATCGATGACGAAGGTCAAATGCTCGGAGTGATGACTGTCCCCGAAGGTGTGCGCCTCGCCGAAGAGCGCGGCCTCGATCTGATTGAAATCGCACCGACAGCCACTCCTCCCACTTGCAAAATCATGGATTACGGCAAGTGGAAATACGAAAACAAAAAGAAGCAAGTGGCAGCTCGTAAAAAGCAAGTCATCGTTCAGGTCAAAGAAGTTCAATTGCGTCCGCGCACCGATCAGCACGATTTCGACACCAAAATGCGCAATGCCCGCAGATTCATCCTCGACGGAGACAAAGTGAAAGTGAATATGCGCTTTCTCGGTCGCGAGATGGCTCACCAGGAGCTGGGCATGTCTCTGATGCACAAAGTGGTTGAAACTTTGAAGGATGTGGCCAATTCCGAAGCTCCACCGAAAATGGAAGGCAAGCAGGCCTATCTGATTTTGGCTCCAGATCCAGTCAAAGTGAAAGACTACATGAAGCTCCACCCAAAGAGCACTCAGGGCCCTGCCCCTGAAAGCGAAAACGAAGAGGATCACGGAGACGAAGAATGATTCAAACAGGGCAGCGATTGATTCTGATTTTTTCGCTGCTCTTTCTCACTGTGGGCTGTGACCAAGCCAC
>JBGGMM010000182.1:0-16426 GCA_041288045.1 Pseudobdellovibrionaceae bacterium
ACAATCACAACGATGGCTTGCGGGATTGAATATCTTTTTTAATTATTGAAACCGGGCCTGCGCACCCATTTTTTCGGCCGCTTGGTTGAGAAAATCTTTTTCGTGATTCGGATTTCCCCAAACACCTTGATGATGGCAGTCAGGATCTTCGTTTTTAGGTCCATGAGTGACCCCAACCAGATACATTTTATTTTCCACTGTGAGATAGGCAGGGCCACCTGAATCCCCGTGGCAGCCACCAGATCCCTTGGTCTGATCAGTCACCAGGTGAAGTCCTTCGAACTGAGCCGAAACTTTGGTCTGACGAAGAATTTCAGAATCGTCGATTGGGTCTTCTTGCACCAATCCATAACCTGCCAGCAGGACTTCGTAATTCTCCCCTTCTTTGATCGCTTTCATCTGCTCATTGCTGAGCAAAGGAGCTGCTTGAAATCCCTCAGGCACAGGCTGCTCGATGCGAATCAGAGCCATGTCCTGGTCGTAATCAGAGATGCCGTAAAGCGGATGGGAAACAAATTCTTTCACCTGACTGGTTTTGAATTTCGCCAAGACGTCGATTCGCTTTTCACTGTCCATTTGGTTTGTGAAGGACAAGGGCTGAGCGCCAAAGGCAATTCGAAGATCTGTCGCTTCTGTATCTTCAACACAATGAGCAGCTGTCAGGATTAAATCTTCAGCCAAAATGGAAACTGTACAAATTGGGATCCAGACATCACTGACATTCATGAGCAAGCGAGCTGTCATTGCATAGCTAGGGTCTGTTTCAGCAACAGGCTCGCCGTTGATGATCGCGGTTTGTTGCCCACTGAGAGACGAGCTCATTCTTGAACCGCGGCATCCGACGAAAGCTAAAGTCAAAAAAAGAGGCAAAATTAGTTTTTTCATGAGCACCCTTTATTCTGATCCCTGGAAAAAGCCAATCACCGAAGACCGAATAGCCAAGTGCAGTAAATAAAAAGGGCCTGGATAAACCAGGCCCTTGCGAAAAATTCACATTCGAGCAGAAGCTCGGATGGCTTTACATCATGTCCATTCCGCCCATGCCGCCCATGCCACCCATTCCTGGAGCACCAGCGCCACCACCACCAGAGTCTTTCTTAGGAGCTTCAGCGATCATTGTCTCAGTTGTCAGCATCAAAGAAGCAACAGAAGCTGCGTTCTCAAGCGCGCATCGAACAACTTTCACTGGATCGATCACACCATCTTTCAGAAGATCAGTGTATTCGTCGCTGTAAGCGTTGTAACCGTAAGTTGCCGATTTGTTCTGAAGGACACGGTCCAAAACGATCGCGCCATCAAGACCCGCGTTGAAAGCGATCTGACGAACAGGCTCTTCGCAAGCACGCTTGACGATATTGGCACCAAACTGCTCTTCGTCACCGAAGGCCGCTTTTGCCAATTTCTGAGAAGCACGCAACAGAGCAGTTCCACCACCAGCAACGATACCTTCTTCAACAGCCGCGCGAGTCGCATTCAAAGCATCTTCAACACGAGCTTTCTTTTCTTTCATTTCAACTTCAGAAGGAGCACCAACGTGAACAACGGCAACACCGCCAGATAGTTTCGCCAAACGCTCTTTCAGTTTCTCTTTGTCATAGTCAGAAGAAGTTTCTTCGATCTGAGCTTTGATCTGAGCAACACGGCCTTGGATGTCCGCTTTTTTGCCAGCGCCATCGATGATCGTTGTGTTGTCTTTGTCGATCACAACTCGTTTTGCAACACCGAGATCAGTCAATGTCGCTTGCTCGAGCTTGCGTCCAACATCTTCAGAGATGACTTTTGCGTTTGTCAGGATCGCGATATCTTCAAGCATCGATTTGCGGCGATCGCCGAAGCCTGGAGCTTTCACAGCAGCAACGTGCAAAGTGCCGCGCAATTTGTTCACAACCAAAGTTGCCAGAGCTTCGCCCTCAACATCCTCAGCAATGATCAACAAAGGACGGCCCGATTTAGCAACGCCTTCCAAAACGCCAATCATGTCTTTCATCGAAGAGATTTTTTTGTCGTAAACAAGAACGTAGACGTTCTCAAGCACAGCTTCCATTCGCTCTGCATTGGTCACGAAATAGGGAGAAAGGTAACCACGATCGAATTGCATTCCTTCAACAACGGTCACTTCTGTTTTTGCTGTTTTGGATTCTTCGATGGTAATAACGCCTTCGCGGCCGACTTGGTCCATAGCATCTGCCAACATTTTTCCAATTTCAGGATCGTTGTTCGCAGAGATTGTTCCAACTTGAGCAACTTCAGAAGAAGCCTTCACTGGTTTTGCCAAACCTTTCAGTTCATCAACAACAGCGGCAACGGCTCGGTCGATCCCGCGCTTGAGAGCTGTTGGGTTGTGGCCCGCAGAAACGAGCTTCACGCCTTCGCGGTAGATGGCCTGAGCCAAAACAGTGGCAGTTGTCGTTCCATCACCGGCTTGGTCGTTGGTTTTAGAAGCCACTTCTTTCACCATTTGAGCGCCCATGTTTTCAAACTTGTTCTCAAGTTCGATTTCTTTAGCAACAGTCACGCCGTCTTTTGTGATTAGAGGTGAGCCGAAAGATTTTTCGATCACGACGTTACGACCTTTTGGTCCAAGTGTCACTTTCACTGCATTTGCAAGAGCGTTCACACCTTTGAGGATGCTGGATCTTGCGTGTTCAGAAAACAGAAGTTCTTTAGACATTTTTTTCTCCGTTTAGTTTATTTAAAATTGAAGCTTAGTTAAAAACACCGAGGATATCTTCTTCGCGCATCATCAAATATTCTGCGCCTTCGAGTTTCAGCTCAGTTCCGGCATATTTGCTGAACAGAACTTTGTCGCCCACTCGAACTTCCAAAGGGAGAGTTTTTCCATCTTCAGTCACGCGACCTTTGCCAGTGGCAACGATCTCACCTTTTTGCGGCTTTTCTTTTGCCGTGTCAGGGATGAAAAGTCCGCCAGCGGTTTTTTCTTCTTCCGCCATACGACGAACCAAAATGCGATCATGCAGAGGGCGTACACCCAATTCACTTTTAGCCATTGATATCCTCCTCAATTGTAATAGGAATTTCGTAATCAAATTCGAAACGCCATCAATATGGAGCGGCCCCCCAGCCTGTCAAGGTCGGAAAGATAAATTTTTGAAAAGTGGCGGAATCCCAAGGGTTTAGGATTCTTTAAAAAGCTTGGATTTTAGGCTTAAAGACGAACCTATTTGAATTGATCGCGGTTTTGGGTGGCGTGGACTGGCAAACGGGCTGGCGCCACGGCTTGCTGAGTGGGTCGAACCAGCTGTTCTGTTGGTGGAACGGGTCCCAGAGTGTTTGCATAGGCTTCCATCAGCTGCGCCACTTCTTTAGCGCTCATTTTTAAGGCAGCTTGTTGGAATCGGTCGGGGTTTGAATGCTGGGAAAGGTAAAGAACAAAATAATCAGTCACCGAAAGGTCTTTAGCGACCTCTAAATTCCATTTGATTTGATCCAACTGCTTTTCCAGATTTTCAAGATTCTTTTTATTCGGTTCACCATGGGCTCTTAGGATTTGGCTTTTGACCACAAGCATCTGATTGACGGCGGCTTGGATTTTATCGGTTCGCCATTCTTGGAAGCCCTTGACGGCATTGGCTATGCCCACGCCAGTGGCAGAGCTTTGGATGGATAGACACAGACATAAAATCAAAAAAATTGCTTTCATCATAACCTTCTCACGTTCATCGAGACCGCCAGCCAGGAGTTCAAAAAGAAGGCCAGGGGTTTTCAAAGTTAATGAGAGATATAAGAGACTTCAGCTGTCAGTAAGATAGACAGAGCCGCCGGGAAAAGGCCTGTGGAAAGGCTTTGGCCAAATGGGAAAAGAATTCAATTCCTTCTTATTCAAAAACTTCATTGAGGCGAGTCGAATAGAAGCGAAGAGCTTTATCAAAAGCTTTGATCGACACTTCATTCGTGGTCTCCAAAAGCTCTTCAAGCAAAAGCTGAATGGCCCGATCTGGATTTCTTAAATTGAATTCGGTCAAAGCCAAGAAAACAGAGTATGGGCGGTAATCTGGAAAGGCTGCCATCCCTTTTTGAAATACGGCTTTTGATTTTTCGTATTCGCCCAGAGAACGGTAAGTCGAACCTAAACCCAAGTAAGCTTCTTTCAAATCGTTATCGGAAAGGCCCAGCTCGATGGCTTGGTGATAATAGGGAACGGCTTCCTTTTCAGTGCGTTCTGCATCGCAAATGCAAGCCGCCAGATAATGAAGCTGACTGCTTTTGGGGAATTTTTCGAGAGCTGTTTGCAGCTCAGTCCAGGCGCGGTCCGACTGGCCCTCTCGTCTTAAAAGACCGATGGCTCTCAAGCTTTCGTATTCGGGGAGATGGGCTTTTTCTAAAAGCGAAAGCATGTGCTTTTTAGTTTGCGGCCAGGACTGATCGGTCACTGAATAAAAAGTGTAATCGCGAACATCCTGATTGGCGTTGATTTTTCTTCGCGGTAAAAGCCCGTCAAAATGAAATCCCAGCCTTTCCACTGCTCGTTGAGAAGTGAAATTTTCGGCGTCAATTCGAAATTCGACCCGGACCAATTGCAGAGTCTCAAAGCAGTACTGCAGAAGTGCGATTTTCGTTTCGGTGTTGACGTAGCCTCTTTGATATTTGGGATTGATCCAAGTGCCGCCGATTTCGATCATTTTATTTTGTGGCTCGACGTTCATGAAGTTGGTCACACCGAGAACCTCTGTTTCCTCGTGATTGAGAAAAACCAGAGGATTGCCCATTTTGTTGACCCAAGTGATCTGCGCCTTCTCGTACATCCTTCGAATATCATCGGGTGTTTTGACTCCCCAGTTTCGAGCGTGAAAGGATCCTTCGTAGAGAAGGCTCTCTGCCAGCTTTTGCCAGGTGGTCGCCTGAAGGGGCCTGATTTTTGTGTGTTCGGTGTCGATTTGAATCGGGTCAAAAATCGTTTTCATGACCCCAGATAAATCACGAAATTACTTTGGAAAGCAGCTTAAAACCACAGTCGCTAAGCGTCCATCCGGCAATTTGTACATCGCGCCAGTAGCCATCGGCTTTGTGTCAGAATAAGGAATAGAACCTGCTGTCTGGGCCATATTGGTATTGATCAGATAAGAAAAAAATCCCGCTCGATTTTCCAGGAACAAAGTGATCACTTCTTTTTTATCAGTAGGAATTAAAACCAGGCCTTGATCAGAAGAAAATCCATATCGCAAAACCTTAAGGTTTCCATCGCTTTTCACGTCAAAATCGATCTGCAATAAATTTTCATTGCGAACTTCCAAATAGCTCTTTGTATGAGCTGATGACTCGACTGGAATGAGCAGACATTGGATTGCTGCCTTGGCTGAAAAAGAGGCCAAGCAGATGGCTGTGAAAACTGTTTTCATTTTGAAACCCCCGAGAAACAAACCAATAACAAATCTTCCCCATTTACTCGGGCTAGTAAATATCAGGAAGAAGAAAGGTTCGCTACTTTTTGGGATCAGAGTTTTGGCTCTGTGAAGCCTTTACTGAAGTGATTAAATTTTTAACGGATAAATAATTCAGAAAAAATCAAATCTCATATTGAGACGAGGCTTTTTTGGTGATCAAAATTTGGTCGTCACTGTCAATTTAGTTTTTGTGATTTCACAGAGGAGAAATCAAATGTCCTGTCCACAGAATGGACAATGAAAAGTGAGTGAAGCTGTGCCTCGATTAGTTTGGTTGAGCTTGCTATTCTAGCTCCATGAAAACACAAATCTTGAAAATTGGCGTTCTTTTCGTGGCTTCACTCGTTTCGCTTCAAGCTCTGGCTCAGAATTTGGTGAACAACCCTGGCTTTGAATCTGGAATGACGGACTGGGCGAACTGGGGCGGCAGCGCCGCTGTAACGGGGCAGGCTTATGCCGGCACCAGGTCGATCCGCACGGGCCCAGGCGCTGGCGGGGTTGGGCAGAATGTGCTCTCTCGTTTGACTGCTGGGAAATCTTATCGTTTGCAGGCCTATGCTCGCAGAAGTGCCTCTAGCGACTGGGCGGGGGTGGGGATCAAATTCACATCTTCATCCGGTGCCGTTCTTTTGGATAAATCGGCAGTGGTGACTTCGGCGTCTTATACTTTACTCACTGTGGATTTCGTTGCACCTTCAGGGGCGACGGCTGCCAATGTTTATACTTGGAAAAATGGGACTGCCAGCTATCTTGATGTAGATCAATTCAATTTGGTGGCAACAACGACCACGGCGACACCTGTTCCGACCGCCACAATTAAAATCATGCCGCTCGGGGATTCAATTACTTTTGGAATTGGCAGTGTCAATCGTGACAGTTATCGAAAGCCGCTTTATACGCGCTTGAAAGCTGCTGGATACAATGTGGACTTTGTCGGTGCGCGGACCTCTGGTGTTTTTGCTGATACAAACAATGAAGGTCACTCCTACTACCGAATTGGCGACATCCTCGGTCTTGCTGATACTGTGATTGATCGTTATCAGCCGCATATTGTTCTTATTCACATTGGGACCAATGATATGTGGCAAAACGGGGATGAAAAATCTTTGGCACCTGGGCGCTTGCGAGAATTGATCCAGAGAATTGCCAAGCGCTCCCCTCGCACTCGAATGATTGTGGCTCAGATCATCCCATTTTCAAATGCCACCAATGACAACAATGTTGTCGCTTACAATGCGTCTGTGAAAACAGTGGTGGATTCTGAAAAAGCGGCGGGTCGCAATGTGGTGATGGTCAATATGCATTCGGCTTTGAATGCTTCGACGGATCTGGCGGATGGAACTCACCCCAATGACACTGGCTATGCGAAAATGGCCAATGTTTGGTATCCAGCTGTGGTCAGTCAGATCAATGCGCTGGGTGGAAATTTCAATTTGGGAACAGCGCTTGCGAAGAATGATGTTCTCAACAATGGATTTGAATCAGGTTTGACCTCTTGGACAAAGTGGGCTGGCACTGCCAGCATTGGAACTGTGGCTGGCGCAGGCCCCACTGCCAATGCGGCCCTTAAGATCAGTGGAACTTCTGGTGGTCTTCACCAGTACTTGAATGTGGCGAAGCTTGTGCCCAATTCTCTTTACAGCATTTGTGCTTCTGGAAAAGTAGCCGCTGGTGAAAAAGGTGTTTTCGGATTGAGAACAGCCAGCGGGTTTCAATTGGAAATTGCATTCACCAGCACGAGCTACACGTACAACTGCGCTCATGGCCGCTTGCCTGCGAATGTCAGTGGAGCTTACGTCTATGCTTCGAAGAGCGCGGGGGTTGGAGCTTATTACGTTGATAATCTCTCTGCCTCTGGTCAGCAGAACTATCTTTACAATCCAGGTTTTGAATCCGACTTAGCTCCTGGGTCTTATTGGGCCACTTCGGGCAGCACAAGACTTAGTGGCTCCAACGATGGAAACCAAAAAACCGGTCACTTTGCGATGGTGATTGGAACGGCCGCTGGTGTGCGCAAGCAAACAAACACTCTCTATCGGTCTGGCGGGCTGTATTCACTTTGCGCCTGGGGCCGGGTCCGCGCCAATGGCGAAACTGGAAAAGTCGTGGCGAACTTCGGTTCTGGTTCTACTCCCACTCTGACTTTCAACACCACGACCTACACTTACAAGTGTCTTCAAATGACAGCGCCATCAACCGCGACGACAGTCACGATTTCGGTGCAGAAGGATGCTGGTATCGGCAGTTACTTCTTTGCGGATGATGTGACCGTGTTTGCGAATTAGGAAAAAATGGCTCAGGAGGAGGGACTCGAACCCCCGACCCAGCGGTTAACAGCCGCTTGCTCTACCGACTGAGCTACTCCTGAACGTTCGGTAAACCCGCGAGATAACGCGGAAGTTTGAAACTATGAAAGCTGTCCCTTATTGTCAAGGAGTCCCCGATTATTTCCCGAACTCCACTTTGGCTGGAATGGGCTCGGCTTCGGCCGGTGGCTTGGGCTGAGCCGTGTTCATGAGCTGTGATCTTGCCCAAAAAATACCCACCAGCGCTAGCAAAAGTGCGGCGACCTTGATCCAAGGAAACTTCAGACTCTGAGGTTGTGTCTTTGAAAACATAAGAAAATGCTAGCAGAAATAAGAAAAAAAATAAGTGAAAAACCCATTCCCACAGAAGGTTAACAGCAAGAAAAGCCTGTTGCGGCGAGTCTTTCCGTCGGATCCTGCTCCTGCCCAAGTTCTTGACGGTGCCTAGCCAAATTTGTCCAAACAGGACTCCAAAACCAAAATATTGTTAAAGAGGTGGCATCCAGTTTGATGGATCCTTTCTAACCCGGAGGAATTCTCGTGAAAAAAACCGTCTTTATTTTAACCCTGATTGCTTCGATCTCTTCATTTGCTCAAAGCAATTCTCTTTCAACTAATATGTCCAAAACATCGTCTGGAAACTCTCAAAAAGGTTTCTACATAGGTGCCGACTATATGAATATCTCTGACGTTAAAATCGATTATTCATTCAGAGGTAACGGTCGGTCTGCGAGTGGTGACACTGTTGGCGGTACTCACATAGGCATGGGTGGCATTACGCTTGGCTACAATAAAACCCCAGATCGTGGCTTTGGATTCAGCGCGGGCGCCCGCTTTCTTGAATCCTTTAATCGAAGTGAGTATGAAGATTGGAAAATACAGATGATCATTCCCGAAGCGAATCTGACCCTGGCTGTGAACAGTCTTCTTGTCATTTATGCAGGATTGAATTCGGCTGTTTTTACTGGTTCTTCATCTGCTGACCGACTCCAGAGTCGTCCCGGCTTTCAAAGTGGCTTGGGTTTTCGATTGACGAAGAATGTGGCCTGGAACGCGGGATATACAATTATCAATCAACATATTAACGATAAGTTAGAAATTGGAACAGCCGCCGAAGTGGACGTTCGCTATTCAGGATTCAACTCGAACTTGACCTACACATTTTAATTCACTCCCCACCGAAAAACAAAAGGAGCCTCACAAGGGCTCCTTTTTATTTTTGACCGAGAATGAAAATTGGTGCGGACGGCAGGATTCGAACCTGCGACCACCTGATTCGTAGTCAGGTACTCTATCCAGCTGAGCTACGACCGCACATAAAGTCAAAAGCGCTAGGATCTAAAGAGGCGCCAAGATAGTCGAAAAGCCCCCCCAAAATCAAGGTTTTGCCACGAAAAAGCAGGAGAGTTTGTCGACTTTTATAAAATAGTGATAATGTCAGAAGCCTTAAGGGAGTTCCTATGCAAGTGAAAGACGTCTGGCTCAGTTCCTTCCAAGAAGCGCAAAAAACCGTGACCGAGTTCTGGCAAAACCCAGGGCAGATCGAAAAATGCCAACAATTCTCACAAATCCTGATCGAGACCTTTAAAAAAGGCAGCACGGTCTTTTCATGCGGCAATGGCGGCAGCCACTGCGACGCTATGCATTTTGCCGAAGAGATGACAGGTCGCTACCGCAAAGACCGCAGACCCTTGGGAGCCCTCGCCCTGGGCGATGCCTCACACGTCACCTGCGTGTCCAACGATTACGGCTTTCAACACATCTTCTCACGCCAAGTAGAGGGCCTAGGCCGCACTGGCGATGCTCTGATCGGCCTCTCAACCAGCGGCAATTCTGAAAATGTGATTCAAGCCGTGCTCGCCGCCAAGAAAAAGGGAATGAAAACTATCGCCCTTCTCGGCCGCGACGGAGGCAAGCTCAAGGACATGGTCGATCTCGCCATCGTCATCCCCGCCACGACCTCAGATCGCATTCAAGAGATGCACATCAAGCTGATTCACACAGTCATTGAAAGCGTCGAGCGCGCTCTGTTTCCTGAGAATTATTGATTTGATCCCAAGCTTATGGCAATTTGCCAGAGTTCAGCAGAGCGAAAATACCCGTCTACAAAATTCGGAGAGGTGGGTGAGTGGCTGAAACCAAGCGTTTGCTAAACGCTCGTACACTCAAAAGGTGTACCGCGGGTTCAAATCCCGCCCTCTCCGCCATTTTTTGGGTACCAGCTCCTCTTTCCGAACGCAAAGCGCAGTTTCAATTTTGGTGCAGCGATTGGTTTTTCGCAATCATGGTTACAAGTGACACTGATTCATGTTCGCTAAATCGGTCTTAAAAACCGTCGAACTTCTTTCCACCTCCGAAAAATTTTTCCGACCTTTCAAGCTAGATGGGGCCTTTGTCCTTTCCATGATACTTTGTCCGAATGAAGCTCAGACTAAACTTCATTCTCTTCACCCTCGCTGTCTTGACCGGACTCACAGGACACGCAATCAGCAACGGCATCCCACTCTCGAAAAATGAATACCCCGCTGTGGTTCTTATCGAGGACCTCGGCCAGAAAAGTATTGGCACCGGTGTCGTCATTGGCAATGGAACTATCCTCACTGCCGAGCATTGCGTGTTTTCCAAAGATCCCAAAAAAATCAGAATCAATGGCCAAGCCATTGTTAGCAAGATCCTTGTCGATTCCACTGCAACGGCTGCGACCCGGTTGGATTTGGCTCTTTTAAAAGTCGACCCCAAGTCCTCCAAAACAACTTTGCCTCTCGCCCAGTTTGAACTCCCGCCCCCTCCATTCGAAGTTGCCATCATCGGATACGGCTCAGCCTTCAAAGCAGGTCAGCCCCTTGAGCAAGATAATCGTGTCGTAAAACGAATTGGGAAAAACGAAATATCTAGTCCTGACTTTATCAGTGACCTTTACTTCAATCTTGAATTCGAGTGGGAGCCCTTTGACAAATCCAAACCCTCGGGCGCACTCCCCGGTGATTCGGGTGGGCCCATGCTCTTAGACGAAACTGTGATCGGGATTGCATCCAAAAGTACTTTTCTTTCCAATTACGTCAACCTCCTAGGTCCTCGAGCACAAGCCTTCTTCAAAAAAGCTGTCTCGACAGGTTGGAAAATCGATTTCGTTCAGAGCCAGTAGTAACTCTTTGTCCTGGCATCTCTTTTGTAGAACTAAAGAACAGTTCGCTCAGGGGTGGCGAAATGAGACCAGCAGATTGCGCTTCAACCATCAATGCACTCATGGCCCCAAAACTGCTTAGCCACCCGTGGGAGGTCGGATCTGAAAATTCCGGCCTCACTATAAAGAGATTGAGCATCCAGATCAGGCCAGCCCCGTCACTTATGAATAGATGTTCTGCAGACAAACGAATTCGATTGAGGAGAGGAAGTCATGAAAAAGTCCCTGAATCAGAAACCTGACATAAAGATTCATCTTTTGACCATATCCGGTTTGGTGTTTCAAACCCTGAGCGCTTGGTCTGCTGAGACCAATATGTCTGACTATAAAACCTACAGTCAGAGTTACACGAAAGCTTACTTTGCGCATTTGGGAAATCAGAACCAGCAAACGGGGACTGGAAATTCCAATTCAATTGAAATTCAGAGTTTGAGAAATTCCAATCTTCAAATTCAGAGAGAAATTGAAAATCTGCAGAATCAGCTCACATCCATCGGATCTGCGACTGTCAATCTGACCTCGACAGAAAGAGACACGGTGGTTTCAAGACGTCGCCAGATTTTTTCAACCAAACAAGAAATCAGTCAGATTTTTGCTCGAATTCAGCTGTACTCTTCTTCCGAAGAAATTTCCAATCGAAGATATTTTGACCGAATGAAAAACGAAGATCGCGCCGATCAACGGGATTCAAACGATGAAAATGGCTGGAACGGATTTCAAGATCAATCTTTGAACCGCTTGGACCGTCGACTTCAAGATCTTCGCCGAGAAGAGCGCTGGGCCCTTGATCAGGCGGACCAAGCCGATCGCAGAATCTCTGATATGAGAGACTCTTCCGAGGGCCGATCCGTGGAAAACAATGCCCGCCAATCACTTCGTGAAATGGACCGACTGACAAGTGATCTGCAGAAGATCGGCTCAAGACTGGATTCACTGAAATCGGATCAGAAAAACATCCAAGCCGAAATCAAAAGCTTAGAAACCCAAGTCGCAAGTTTGGCAAGCACACTTGCAAACTTGCAAAGTCAGAAAAGCAAAGTCCAAAATGAATTTGACAGCTTGAGAGCCGAACAAAAAGCCTTCGATCTCAAGGGAACTCTTAAGGCACTTCAAAAAGAAATGGAACAAGCTCAAGCTGAAGCGGAAGCTTTAACAAAAGAATATGGCGAAATGATTCCGGGACCTAAATCCCGCCCCAAGGACGAAATTAGAAAAGACATTAAAGCCAATCTTGAAAAAAGAGGTAAAATCGAACAGGCCTCTAAAGACGCCAGAAAGAAAGCGGATGCCATCGATGATGCCGTCAACGATAAAAAATCGGAACTCAGTCGCATCGATTCAAAAGTCAGCGAATTGGCCAGTGTCAAAGATCGCCTAACCGAAACAAAATCTCGGGCTTCTCAATTACCAAGCCTCATTCAAGAAGCCGAAAAATCTCTTATCACAATCCAAGCTCAGTTGGGTCCGGCAAAACAAAGAGCCGACAGAGATCTGGATCAAGTGCGAAGATTTGAAGAGTTCCGCCTTCGCCCACTGCAAATGCAAGCGAGATCAGCTCGAGAAGCAGCATCACGAAAATCCGAAGTGGCCCAATCGGTCCTCAACGATATGCAAGAAATCCAACGCCGAGCCGATCGAATCCGTACCTATAGATCTGAAATTTCTCGGGTCTGGGATCAAGCTTTGTCTCAACAGACCAACTCTGGCTCGCAGGAAGTGTTGAATCGAATCAATCAGCTTCAATCTCAACACCAATCGAACCTCACTCGTATGAAACAATTAGAACAAAACACCGGATCCAATGGTGGAACCTATAAATCCGTTAAAGATTGGGAAAACTATCTTTTAAATGCCCTTAAGTTCCAAATCATTGAATAAGTTTTCTTGGAGATGACTATGAAAAAAAATATTTTTACTTTCGCAATTTTGCTTTTGGTATTCACTTCTCAGGGCTTCGCTGACACCGAGCTGATCAGTTCCCCAGATCGATCCCTGATTTGGAGTGCTGCGATCCTGAACAATCACAATTATTTCAACAAAGAATCCTGCTCAGCTTCTGTTGAGTCTCGAACTATTCAAGGAAGTCGCAAAGCCACCCTTGAAATGCTCGCCCTCCGAGAATTAGCCACTTATCAACAGGCCACCGTCATGGTCCGAGTGGAAAAGGCATTTGGTGACAGAACTGATTTTCACAATGGGGAAATTCGTGTGGAAAACATGGGAGCCATTAAGCGCTATTCTTTGCTTCGGGCCGAAATCGGTCAGAACTCAGAAACTCAACTGGCCGCTTTACCCCAAATCGATGAGCGCAAAGCCCTGATCGCCGACCTTCAGGCTGGTCGAAGCGCCGAAGTTGTTCTCTACAAAAATGGCGCAGTCGTGGAAACCATGACATTCTCTTTGCGCGGATCGACAGCAGCCACCAAGTCCATCATTCAGAATTGTGTTTTAAGTCTTCAGTAACGAGTAACGACCTCAGGCTTCCTCCATTAGGGAGCCTGATCCCAAAACTCGTCCGCATAGGCTTCATAGGTCTTTTCGCCTTCACGGTGGACGCCGGGACTTGCAGGCCTTTTGACTTCGACTGAAGACCCGGTGGTTTCGACAACTTTGGGGTTTTTTTCCTTCTGCTTTTCCATAGCGACCTCCACTTTCTTTTTTCCTATTACCAGCAAATCAAAGACCACCTTTTTTGATGCGCTTAGATCTTGCAATCTCCATTACCAGGACTTGGTCTTTAAGACCTTGTCAAAAAGCAAACCGGAGGTTGCTCGGTGAGCGAAGTGAAAACCAAGCTCAAAAATTTAAGATCCTTGATGTCAGAGCAAGATGTTCCTGCTGTCGCCCTGAAAGGAATGGATTGGTTCAGTTGGGTCACAGGAGGCGGAACAAGTGTTATCGCTGAAGTCTTTATCACTCAGGATCAGGCTTACGTTTTGACGAATCCAATCGAAAAAGATCGCTTGGTGGCTGAAGAGTTAAATCAAGATTTCGAAGTCATTTCTTTTCCCTGGGAAAAATCAAGCGCCAGGCAAACTTTCGTCCACTCTCGCTTAAATGGAAGGCTCTGTTTTTCGGATCGACCGGCTGAAACAGAAAGACCACTCCCCTCTGCTTTTCAAATTTTGAAAATGACTCTGCAATCAGAAGAAGTTGCTCGCTATCGAAAAATAGGTCGAATGGCCGCAGAAGCAATGACAGAAGTCCTTTCTAAAGCTCAACCGGATTGGAGTGAACACCAGTTGGCCGGTGAAGGGGCAAAGTCACTTTGGAGTCGAGGTCTCGATCCGACGCTGGTGATGGTTGGTGGAGAATCTCGGCTTCAGAGGTACAGACATCCCATTGCCACACATGAAAAATTAGGCGGCTGTGCAATGATGGCCTTTTGTGCGCGAAGTTTTGGTTTGTTCGCCAATCTCACTCGCTTTGTTTTCTTCAGAGACCTCACTGCAAAAGAAGAAAAAAATTTTCAGCTTGTCGCGCAAATTGAAGCCTCCGTATTAAACCACACAGTTGAAGGTCAATCCCTGGATTCTCTCTACGGAAATCTTTCGGAAGCTTATTTAAAAATCGGCCAGGCTGAAGAAATTCACAATCACGATCAAGGTGGGATCACCGGTTATCTCTCTCGAGAAATGCTGGCTTCACCTGAATCTCCCACCCACTTGAAACTGAAGACTGGGATGGCTTTGGCTTGGAATCCCAGTTTGCCCGGAGCAAAAATCGAAGACACTGTGCTTTTAGGTTCTGAAGGATTAGAAATTCTCACTGAAGATCCAAATTGGCCGTGCACTCAGATTCAAGGTCGCCTGAGACCACAGCCCTTAATCCGATCTAATATCAATTAACGTTTTTATATTTTTCAAGAACCGTTTTGCACTGAGGGCTCAATCGTCTTTCATTCAGCCTGAGGCAAACGATCTGGTCTGCTGGCTTATAAGGCGACACAAATCCGCAATAGCGTTTTGATATTTCAGAGCAGGGGGCGAGTTCATTCATCAATGCTTGCCTGCCCTGTTTAAAGTCTGCCAAAAATTTTCTGCATGTTGCAGTCAGCTTTGAGCTGTTGTTGTCGAGACACTCCACTTCTTTTGATTTTTCTTCGCGAAAACCAGGACAGTTTTTCTGCTTGTCCTCGCCACAGGCTTTCATAAAACTGGCACTCACATCATTAAAAGAAATTCCAGTTGAGGGTGATGTCACAGCATTTCCAGTGAGGGGGATCGGCGTTGTCGTTGTGGTGGTTGATGTGGTGGTGGTGACTATCGTCGTCGAAGTTGACGATGTCGTCGGCGCTGCTTGTGGAAGTGTCGAAGTCGTGGGAGTTCCAGCAGGCTTTGGAGCCGTGGTCGTCGTCGTTGGGTTTTGAGAATAAGAAGAAAGAGACCAAAGAATCACAATCAAAGCTGTCGAGATTTTCATAAAAGCCCCCTTTCCAATCATACTTAAAATTTTATTTGATTCAATATTTTAGAACCGATAGCGAGCACCGACCCCGATATCAAAATCTGCCGACGTTGAAGGAATCAAATCCAAGATCAAAGCAAGTTCACCAAAAAACTCGATGGAGGGGTCTCTCAACTCATGCTTGAGCCCAATGGGCGCACGTGGGCCGAGGCTGACCTTTCCTTTATGATCCCCGCGATCAATTCCAATGAGGCGAGCACCAATACCATAATAAAGATCGATCTGGGCATTTCCGGCGCCGATCTGACCTGGGTGAATGCGAAGATAGTCTCCATGCATTTGGACTCCGGTCCTGCTTCCACTCGACCAAGAGAGAGCTCCATCAATGGCTTCATTTCTGGAAAGGTCATACTTTGCCGAGAGTCCCGTGGGGTCTCCAAGAATCGCCCCGAGCGAAAAAGGCCCATTGCCCGCTTGTGCAGACAAGCTCAGAAATACAGTGAAGATAAAGAAAAAAGCGAGTTTCATCCTAGCCTCCTTAGCGAATCAATATGGAATTTTATCCGTCTTTTGTTCCCAGGTCTCAAAGACTTTCAGCGCTGCTTCATGCATCATTTGAATCATCGGAATCTTTCTCTGTGAAGGATTCTTTGGAATCTCCTGATAAATGAAATCATCATCGAACTGAATCCGAGCTGCGTCCTTTTTGGTATTTGCGAAATAAATTTTAGAAATCCTCGCCCAGTAAATTGCCGACAAGCACATCGGGCACGGCTCACAACTGGTGAAAATTTCGCAGCCAGTGAGATCAAATGTTTGAAGCTTCTGGCAGGCCATTCGAATAGCAACAACCTCAGCGTGGGCCGTTGGGTCCATTGTATAAGTGACTTGGTTGGCGCCTTCAGCGACAATCTGTCCGTCTTTGACGATGACAGCTCCAAAAGGGCCACCGCCTTTGTCAATATTTTCACTTGAGATCGAGACCGCCCGGGCCATCCACTTTTCTTGAGGACTCATATTCCTTCAAGATTAGTGGGAGAATCTTTGAGAAGCAATCCTCAAATCAAATGTTCACTGAGTGCTCGCCGCTGTCTGTCCGCGAAGTTGTCGAGCTTCGCTTTCTGCTC
>JBGGMM010000183.1:0-18947 GCA_041288045.1 Pseudobdellovibrionaceae bacterium
GCTGATGATTCAGTTGGCCTGGGGTGAGAAGCCGCCAGAGACAGGACTGGCGCGTTTGGGCTGGTTTGAGCCACCGGATCTGGCTTTGTTCTGTCAGTTAAAGGCCATGTTTTTGCGTTTGTATGGAGAAGAAATCTGGGAAGGGTTTCGAATGTCGATGTCAGCCAAGCTTCCAGGCGAAGCGCAAGTGATTGAATCAGGAAATTGCTTGAATTGCGAAAGTCTTAAAAAAGCATCCGAAGTTTTCTCACCCGAAGAGATCTGGGTGAAGTCGCTTTTCTCTCTTCGTTGCGATCAGTACCAGTAGGTCATCCCTGACCCTGAATCTTAAATGCTGACCAATTCCAGTCGCTCCCAGCGAAGAGCTGAGCCCCGTCTTTGTGCTTTGCCTTTAAAGATAAAGCGACGGTCTTCTTTGGATTCGATTCGGTAGATGCTGGATTTTTCCCGTAAGACATTCCAGTCCGACGGATTGAGGCCAAAAGCCTTTAAATCCTGATTGAGTGATGCGACTTGATCGAAAGTGAATAGCATAAAGCCCCCTTTGTTGCCGGGACGCTATTTCAAAGCTCAGACCAACAATCAAATGTCTGAAACCTGTCTCCATTCGTTCTCAGGTCCGGATCCCAGAAAGTTCATAGACGACCGTCCAAGATTGTGGAAAATGGAAGAATGAAAAAAAGAAACAGATTTCGCAATTACCTGAGCCTTGAAGCTTTGGTCATTCTTTTGGTGATTGGCTCTTTCAAAGTGATTCCAGATAAAAGGACAGCATCCCTGTTTGCGAGCTTTCTTTTCATTTCCAGTTCGCTGGCAATTCTTTACTGGGAAACCCGAACAGAAAATTTCAAAAAGCGAGCTTCATTTTGGGGAGCGCTGGGATTTCTCGTTTTCAGTGCCCTGCCAATTTTGGCTTTGCGATTGATCTACTGGGAAATGCCCTTTGAAGAAATCCAAATGGGTCCCATCACAGGTGCAGATATGCACAAGTACGCGAACTATGTTTTCTTTTTGATGATGGTTTGCTTTTTTGTCGATGCGCAAATGGAGCGAGTGAAAGAAAAAGAGAATCTGCTCAATCAGCAGCAATAAAAAAAGCCGAATTCTTCAATTCGGCTTTTGCATTCTCAATTCAAATTCAAAATTCTTAGATTTCGAATGGAACTGGAGAGATCGAGTCTGAGCGGTGGAAAGAATCGTAAGCGGCCATTCCAGTTGGAAGAAGAGCTAAATTACGAGCTTTCTTCACAGCAGCAGCCACTTGCTTTTGCTGAGCTAAGCTGAGCTTTGCAATTCGAGCGGGAGTGATTTTGCCACCATCGCTGACAAAGCGAGTGAGGCTCACTGGGTCTTTATAATCAAAGAGATGGTCTCCGCTAAATTCCTGGCGATATTTGCTACGTGAATTCTTTTTCATCTGCAGTCCTTTTCAATTTCAAACGAGGTCCTAGGATATACTTGAAATTGGAGTTGCCAACAAGCTTCTTTTTCGATAGACACGAGAATTCTTGATCCAAGGGAGAACTCGTATGAGCCGATGTGAATTGACTGGAAAAGGCCCAGTGGTGAAAAACCTCGTGAGCCACTCAAATATCAAAACGAAATCAACTGCGCAGCCAAATGTGCAGAAAAAACGTATATTTAGCCGTGTTTTGAACCAAATGGTCCGCCTGCAGATTGCGACTAGCGCCATCCGTGACATGGAACACATGGGGGGCTTTGACACATTTATCTTGAATCAGGATGACAAGGCCCTTTCAAAAAGAGCTTTGGATGTTAAAAATCGCATTCGCCGTAAAATGACAACAAAGAAAAAGGCGTAAAGAGGAAACCATGGCAAACAAATTGAAAATCCGCAAAGGCGCCACAGTCCAAGTTCTCACCGGTCAAGACAAAGGCAAAAAAGGCAAAGTACTGGCTGTTGATTCAACAAAAATGAAAGTCAAAGTCGAAGGCGTAAAAGTCATGACCCATTTCGATAAGAAAGACGGTCTGAAAAAGCTCGAAGGTTTCGTGGATTATTCCAATGTGAAACTTCTCGAGAGCGCAACTCCAGCTGGAAAAAAGAAAACAGCAAAGAAAAAGACGGCGAGTAAGTCGGCTTAATCTCTCTGCAAAAATATGAAGAAAAAATGAAAGGCTCGGAAACGGGCCTTTTTTATTTTCCAAAGCTGAAATTCAAAGATAGTTCGAAGAAGCTAAATCCAGTCAGTAACAAGAATCCCAAACCAGATCTCCGCCCAAAACTCGTGGGTCGGTCGTCCTGACACGTTCATCCTGGAAATGCGGCCATCCATGGCCGCATTTCCAGGATGCACAACTAGGAGGGTTGACCCGGACGGAGACGGGGGTTTTGCTGTGGTTTGCTAGTCTTAAGTTATAGAAAAGCTGGGGTTGGGGGCGTAGATGTCGGAAACTAAAAGCTATTTTGGTGAGATCTAGCCAAAAGTCTCCTTGAGCCAAAGCTTGAAAAATCCGTATCAGAAGAGGACAACGGAGGAGTTATGAAACTGGCGGCGGTGGTATTCAGCATGATGTTTGGATGGTCTTTGGCAGGATTTGCCGAAGAGGCACCCGCATCGACTCCGCAGACCACAACACCAACTGCAACTGGCGAAAAAGATCCCACTTACCTGATCTGCAAGCTTAAGGGCATGGTTCGCACTTTGCGTGTGCAAAAGCAAAAGGGTGGTCCTTGCATCACGACCTATACCAAAGATGGCGTCGATCAAGTGGTCAGTGAATCCTGGATCTCAAATCGATGCTCCAAAGTTCTTGTGAACATCCGCGGAAATCTAGAAAAAGCGGATTGGAAATGCAAAGACATCAGTGAGGCCCGAGTCTCATCCTCGGAAAAGGAATGAATTCAAAACTGACAATTGCGGTTTGCCAGATGACGTCAGTCGATGATGTCGATCTGAATTTTCAGCAGATGGAATTTCTTTTGAATTCCATTTCAAAACCTTTTGATCTCGCTTTTTTTCCCGAAAACTGTCTGTACATGCGCTTGAAAGAAGGCGAAAAAATCGAAGGCCTCAGTTTGGAAGCTCCGATTTTCACCAAGCTGGGCGAAATAGCCAAAAAAAAGCAGGTAACTTTGCATTTGGGATCAGTGCCTCTGAAGGACAATGGCAAGCTTGCCAATGCTTCTGTCACTGTTTTTCCTGATGGAAAAGCCAAATGCACTTACAAGAAGGTCCACCTTTTTGACATTGCCTTGGAAGGCCAAAAACCCATTCGCGAATCCGATGTTTTCAGTCATGGCGGAGGGCCCTCATTGCTCGAAGCCAAGGACTGGAAAATCGGTCAGACCATTTGCTATGATGTGCGTTTCGCAGAATTGTATTCTTATTACGCTAAATTGGGAGTCGATCTGATCGTGGTCCCGGCCGCTTTTTTAGTGAAGACTGGGCAGGCGCATTGGGAAGTTTTGCTGCGAGCCCGAGCCATAGAAAGCCAGTGCTATGTGGCTGCGGCAGCACAAGCAGGAACACATCACAATCGTGGCAATGAGCGAAAAACCTATGGTCACAGCGTGATCATCAGTCCTTGGGGGGACATTTTGGCCAAAGCCTCCAGTGATCGTCCCGAAGTGCTTTTGCTGGATCTTGATAAATTCGAAATTGAAAAAGTGCGAAAGCAAATTCCGATGCAAAGCCACAGGCGTTTGTAAGCTCAGCGGCTTCAGCTGAAAAGCGTGACATTGCCAACAAATTCCATTCAAATAGAGTCCATAACCGAGGAGTCGAGTCATGAAAATTTTGATTTCGCTATTTCTCATTTTTGCCGGCAGCGGAGCTTGGGCTGATGATGATTCACAGACCCATGCGCTTTTAACCGCTGAAGAGCAAGAGATCCATTTGCGAGCAAAAAAGCGTCTCTATCCCGGTGGCCAGGACGAGGATTCTCTCAAAGTCCAAAGCCAATTGCCACAGGTGACTCGCAAAGTGGGCCCGACCACGGAAGCCCCAGAAGCCGATTCTCCAGATGCAGCAACGGATTGATCCGCAAACGAAGGACTGAAGCATGGCTGACAACAGTGACCTGCCAGAAGGCGTGACCCGAGAACAAATGGACGTGGATGTTTTGATTGTCGGCGGCGGAGCAGCCGGACTTTCCTGCGCTCTTCACCTGTCCAAGCAAATCGAAAAACACAATCAAGAAGTTTCCGAAGGTAAAAAGCAAGGGTCACCAATCCCTGAGCAAATGATTGTGGTCCTCGAAAAAGCGTCCGAAATCGGAGCCCACAGTTTCTCAGGAGCTGTCTTAAAAACCGCAGCTTTGCAGGAGCTCATCCCGAATTACAAAGAAGAGGGTTGTCCTCTTGAAGCCGAAGTCACCTACGATGCGGTTTATTACCTGACAGAAAAAGGCAGCATCAAATCGCCAATCACGCCGCCGCCTTTTCACAACAAGGGAAATCACATCATTTCTCTTTCCAAATTCAATCGCTGGCTCGGCGAAAAATGCGAAGCTCGCGGAATCAATATTTTCCCAGGTTTTGCCGCTGTCGAGGCGCTTTATGAAGGCGACAAAATCGTTGGCGTTCGGACTGGTGACAAAGGCCGCGACAAGTCTGGAAAGCCAAAAGCGAATTTTGAACCAGGCCTGATTTTAAAATCCAAAGTGGTCGTCTTTGCCGAAGGCCCTCGAGGCTCACTCTTCAAGAATGTTTCCAAAAAGCTCAATCTGCGTGATGGAAAAAACGAAGAGGCCTTCGAAGAAGGAGTCAAAGAGATCATTCAGATGCCAGCAGGTACGGTGACTCCAGGACAAGTGATCCACACTTTGGGGTTTCCGCTGAAGAAAAGCATCGGCGGAACTTTCATCTACACTTTGCCGGGTGATAAAATCATCGTCGGTCTGGTGGCCTATTTGGACACCAAAGACCCACTCTTGGATCCACACCGTGAATTGCAGAAATTGAAAACTCATCCCTTCTTGCAGAAAATGCTTCAAGGTGGAAAAGTCATCGCTTACGGCGGCAAGACCTTGCCGGCTGGTGGCTATTATTCAATGCCGAAGCTGGCTGGAGATGGTTGGATGGTCACTGGCGATTCCGCCTCGATGATTGACGTGCAAAAGCTGAAGGGCATTCACCTTGCCATGAAATCGGGAATGCTGGCGGCAGAAACGGCACTCGAAGGAATCCTCAAGCAGGATTTCTCTGAACAAACTTTAAAAGCCTATTCCGCCAAAGTGGAGCAGAGCTATATCAAAAAAGAGCTCTACCGAGTCCGCAATTTCCATCAGACATTAAGCAAAGGGGTTTTTGCCTCAATGCCTTTGATTGCCCTTCAAGAAATCACCGGGGGGCGCGGTCTTTTTGACAACCAGAAAGCCCACAACGATGCCGGCACGACCCTCAAAGTCCCGGAAATTTGGG
This sequence comes from Pseudobdellovibrionaceae bacterium, assembly GCA_041288045.1. Taxonomy (GTDB): domain Bacteria; phylum Bdellovibrionota; class Bdellovibrionia; order Bdellovibrionales; family Bdellovibrionaceae; genus 21-14-0-10-47-8. The sequence continues at coordinate 5,387 of JBGGMM010000183.1, forward strand.
GAACCATCGAAGGCTTAAAGCTCCCGGAAAATCAGATCCCGAAACCCGATGGCAACCTGTTCTTTGATAAGCTCAGCTCGGTCTATCTGACCGGGACCATGCATGATGAGGACTCTCCAAACCACCTGCTTTTGCAGAATGGGGATATCTGCCGGAATGTCTGTGAGCCCCAGTACAAATCGCCTTGCAATCATTTTTGCCCGGCGAGTGTGTATGAAATGGTGCCGGCCCGAAATGGCGAAAAACATGAAGATGGCCGGTCTAAGTATGATTTACAAATCAACTACACCAATTGCATCCATTGTAAGACTTGTGATATCAAGTGCCCATTCGAAAACATCGACTGGACAGTCCCCGAAGGCGGCGGCGGTCCACGCTATCGGGAGACATAAGGCCGTTTGTCTGCGGCCTTGAGGGAAGCTCCCGATGGAAACACCAGAAGGGAGCTTGAATGCCACAGTTTTTGGCGTCCACAGCAAAAGGTCTCGTTGATCCACTTGAAATTGAATTGCAGAGCTTGGGTTACACCAATCTCAAAAAAATGTCCTCCGGAGTCTTTTTTGATTCCAATTGGGAAGGCGTCTACAGATTCAATCTGCAATCCCGATTGGCTTCCCGAATCTTAAAGCCCGTATTGGATTTCCCGGCTTACAATGGTGAAGAGCTCTACCACAATATTCGAAAACACGATTTCACCAAATACATCGATCCCAAACAATCGATTAAAATCGAAGCAACAGTGAAAGACTGCGCGATGAAAGATCAGCGCTTTGTCGCTATGAAAGTCAAAGACGCAGTCGTCGATCAGTTCCGCGAAGCTTTTGATGTCAGGCCTGACGTCGACACCGAAAATCCTGATTTAAGAATTTACGTGAAGGCCATCAAAAATCATTTTCATGTGATGATCGATACCAGCGGCGACTCCCTTTTCATGCGCGGCTACCGCAAAGAAACAGGTGTCGCCCCGATGAAAGAAAATTTGGCGGCAGGCCTCGTGTTGCTGGCTGAATGGGATCAAAAATCACCGATCGTCGACCCCATGTGTGGTTCTGGAACGATTTTGATTGAAGCTGCGATGATCGCATTGAATATCGCTCCTGGATCGCATCGAAAGCATTTTGGATTTATGTCTCTGAAAGGTTTTGACGAAGCGGCTTGGGAAAAAGCAGTGGATGAAGTGGCCTCGCAGGAAAAAGAAGATCTTGAATTTAAATTCTACGGCTTTGATCTGGATCGCAAAGTCCTGCAAGCAGCCAAAGATAACGCCAGACGAGCCGGAGTTGATCACGTCATTCAATTTAAATCTGAAAGCATTGCCACCGTAGCTCCGCCAGTTGAGAAAGGTCTTTTGATCACCAATCCTCCCTATGGGGCCCGATTGGGAGAAGAAGATCTTCTGCGCGATGTTTACAAAGATCTGGGGTACACTTTGAAGCATCGATTCAAAGGATGGGATGCTTGGATCCTTTCTGGCAATAAAGATTTGATCTTGGATATGCATCTGAAAGCCTCTCGAAAACACTTTGTTTACAACGGGCCTCTGGAGTGCCGATTCCTCAAATACTCTATGCACTAAAAAACTTTTAACCGCTCCTTTGTTTCGCATTGTCCCTCTCTTTGTCTTTTGCCAAGGGAGGGCAATTTGAAGAGGGGACACATTCTATTACTCGTCGCACTTCTGGTTTCTTGCGCTAAGAAACCTGCAAGTGAGCCAAAATCAAAAGAAATTGAAAAACAAATCGATGCTCAGCTGATTTACGGCGATGACCATCGACTGGAAAATTACCAAGCTTCTGAAGCCTATCGAACCTTAGCCGCATCAACAGTGGCATTGGTGAAGAGCTCAGGCCTGGTCGCTCGATCCGGTGGTTATCAGCTTTTCGGCAGCAATTACGGTGATTCCTATCATCTCTGCCCCAGTGAGCCCTATCGAGAGCAAACATCGGGAGCTTTTTGCTCAGGCTCTCTAGTAGGCCCGGATTTGGTGATGACAGCCGGTCACTGCGTCACTTCCGCCAGTGATTGTGCAGATGTCAGATTGGTCTTTGATTTTGCCGTGCACTCGGCGAGCAGCGGGGAGCAGAGAAATTTCACTCAAGACGAAGTCTATCGCTGTCAGCAAATCCTTGCCCGCCAACAAACCAGCGATGGAGCCGACTATGCGATCCTTCGATTGGATCGAAAAGTAGCAGGACGATCGCCGCTGAAAGTGCGCCGGCGGGGAGTGGCCTCGGTCGGAGACCCTTTGGTGGTGATTGGACATCCTGCTGGAATACCGCAAAAAATTGCTGGAGGAGCCTCGGTGCGCTCGGTGTCTTCTCAGCACTTTGTTGCCAATCTAGATACTTATGGCGGGAACTCTGGTTCTTCTGTTTTCAATGCCAGGACCAGAGAAATTGAAGGAATTCTGGTTCGCGGCGATACAGATTTTCAGTGGACAGGGGCTTGCTCTGTTTCCAATCGCTGTGCTGACAATGGTTGCCGAGGAGAAGACGTGACTCGAATCGATCAAGTCCTTTCCTTCATTCCTGATTCGCAATCTGGGGATGAAGAAGGGTCACCCTCTGAGCAACGCGAAGTTTTTGCAGTAGAGCGCAAGTTGTCGATTCCTGATGCTCCCCGATCGGGCGTGACAAGTTCGGTGACTGCAACTTCAGCTCCTCGAGGTCGGAAAGTCCTCGTGCAAGTGGATTTGGCTCACACTTACCGCGGAGATCTGGTGCTTGAGCTCGCTTCTCCTTCTGGCAAGAAAGTGGTTCTGCAAAGACGAAGCGGTGGATCCTTGGATGATCTTCGCGGCATTTATGGTGAGGATTTGCAAAGCCACGAATCTTTGCTTTCACTTCAATCTGAAGCAAAAACTGGAAAGTGGAGTTTGAAAATCACCGACGAAGCGGCAGTTGACGTCGGTGTTTTAAACAAGTGGGCGGTGATTTTTGCAAATCCCTAAAAGGGTTTGAAAATCGCAAGGAAAGTGGCTGCGCCAACCAAGACGGCAAAGCTTGCCAACAGGGCTGGGGCCCATTGGGGTTTTCTCTTGGTGAGGGAAATCCCTGCCCCCAGTAAAAGCCAAATTGCCAGTTTTCCATAGATCCATCCGGGAAGACCCGAAACAATCCCAAGGCGAGCGGCCATTCCAAAGCCGCCAGTAAGCGCCAGCAGAAGGCCCAAGCCATGGCTGAGGAATCCCAGCAGGCGAATTTTTTTTGCGACTGCAGGGTTTGTGGCGAAAGCTCCCAGGATCAAGCCAAGTCCCAACAGTAAGAGGGCAATGCCGAAGAGGTGCATGATTTTATAAACTTGGTAGGAAATCATTCGGACTCCTTTTCAAGACCCAAATGCCGACGAATTTGGGTCAGTTGTTTGCGCATGCTCGTGAGATGAGTGAGATTGGCCAGAGTTTTTAAACTGTCCCGGAAAGGCTCTAAAGGATAGCCGTTGTAAGCTCCAGGTTTTAAAGTGTCTTTCGTGATTGCGGATCTGCCGCCAACGACAATGGAGCTACCGACAGTCACGTGATCACTGAGCACAGTGCTCCCGCCAAACATGCAATTATCGCCGATCTGGCAAGAACCTGCCATGAGAAAGCCAGCAGCAAAGACATTGTTTTTTCCAATTCGGCAGTTGTGACCAATATGGCAAAGATTGTCAAATTTGCTTCCTTCGCCGATTCGGGTTTCGCCCAAAGTGGACCGATCCACAGCACAATTAGCACCCATTTCAACCAAATCCTCGATGACCACAGTCCCTAATTGCGGGATTTTATGCCGCCTCTGATCCTTTCCCTGAACAAAACCAAAGCCATCAGAGCCAATACAAGTGTGGGGATGAATTTCGCAAAGTTTGCCAACAGAGCAGTTGGCCCCGACAAACACAAAAGAATGCAACAAAGTCCTGGCGCCAATCCGAGCTGCTTTTTCAACCACCACATGCGAAGCTAAAACCGCCGAATCACCAATTTCAACATCAGGTCCAACGACAGTAAATGCGCCGATTCGGACATCTTTTCCAATGCGAGCGGAAGGGTCGACGGAGGCTGTCGGATGAATCCCCATTGGAAATCGGGACAGCTTCTGATCAAAAAGCGGTAGAACCAAAGCCATGGCAGCCGAAATATTGGGAGTCGAAAAAAGCGCCTGGTGCTCACCGATTTGAATTTCTGAGGGAAGCAACTGATCCAAGGCGACAATGATGCTGGGATGGCCCTTGAGCGCTTGAGAGAGAAGTTCAGGCGTCGAGACAAAGCACAGGGTTTCCGGGCGGGTCTGAGAGGGTTCCACAACCTGCTTGGCTTTGGCTTGAGGGGAGCTTTTCACGATCTGAAGATAAGTTGAAAAAATAGGGTCGAGACAGATCTGGGCGATCTTTTCGGCCGAGATCAAAGTGGAAGAATCCATCTGCTGCTCCGCAAGGTAAATGAACGAAGAAATTGCTGTCTTGTTACGCCAGGATATATACCAGAAGCAAACCATTTCACAGTTCTTGATTGATTGGCGGGAGGTTCCCATGGCTAAAGCGGCAAAAAAGTCAGCGGCAAAGCCGGCGGCAAAAAGTGCGGCGAGCAAAAAGCCGGATAAAAAAGCGGCTGCTCCTAAAGCTTCTCCTAAAAAAGAAGCAAAACCGAAAGCAGAGGCTTCAGTCAAAAAAGAAGCAGCTAAAAAGGCGGCTCCTGTTGAAACTGAATCTGCAATTGAAACGGAAACAACTGTTGTTGAAGCAGCACCTGTTGTTCCAAAAATGTCCAAAAAAGAAAAGGCAGCCAAAGCGGCAGCTGATAAGGTCAATGCAGAAGACTTCAAAAAATGGAGTGACCTGCGAGAAAAATACGGCTCAGAAAAAGCTTCGACTTACAGCATGTCGGAAAGTTTTGAAGCCAATCAGCCACTTTTGCACAAACTTTTAGGATGGGGTTTTATTTTGAATGTGCAAAATGATCGCTTGGAAGTTCTGTTTGAGAATGGACCCAAGATGCTGATCAGCAATTACAGACCCAAATAGGGCTTTTTTTGATTGCAAGCCTCAAGCGTTCTCGCGTAAAAAGAACAGACAGATGGCAAAAGACGATTTAGCACAATTAGATGGTAAAATAGTAGATGCTCTGGCTGGCGGGATTTACAAAGTCCAGCTTGAGAACAACGTGGAAATTCAGGCCAAGCTCTGCGGCAAAATGCGCCGTTTCAATATCCGAGTCGTGGTTGGTGACAAAGTGACGGTGGGAGTTTCGCCTTATGATCCCACGCACGGTCTGATCATGTATCGACACAAGTAAAAAATGCTGCTTACATCATGAAGATTCATTTTCTCAAACGGAGTTGATCGATGGAACAAACTCTTGTGAGTTATTTTTCCAAACATGTCCCTGGCGTGGCTGCAAAATCAGCCGCTGCTGTTCTTGAACTCTCAGCTGAAGGGGCCACTGTTCCCTTCATTGCCCGGTACCGAAAAGAAAAAACCGGCAATTTGGACGAAGTCCAAATCCGCGCCGTGATCGATGCCAATGAGACTTTTCAAGAAATCGTCAAAAGAAAAGCTTTTTTGGTGAAAGAAATCGGCGAGCAGAACAATCTCACCGAAGAAATCAAAAAGCGAATCGAACAGAGTTGGGATTTGGGTGAGCTTGAAGAGATTTACCGTCCCTTCAAAAAGAAAAAGAAAACCAAAGCCACAATTGCTCGTGAAGCCGGTCTTGAACCTCTGGCTCAATGGATTTGGGATTTGGGACATGGAGTTCTCAAAGACGAGACCACAATGGAAATGAAAGCCAAAAATTTCTTGAATCCGGCTCATAAGATCATGACTTATGACGAAGCACTCAAAGGAGCTCAAGATATTCTGGTTGAAAAAATCGCCAATGATCCTGACTTGCGACAAGTGGTGCATAAAAATTATTTTGAAAAAGGCAAAGTCAGCTCCAAACGAGCCAAGGGCTTTAAGCCACACTCCAAATACGAAATGTATTCGGAATTTTCAGAGCCAGTGAAAAATCTTTTGGATGCCAAAGCGAGCCACCGCTACATGGCCATGCGACGAGGCTGGCAAGAAGAAGAGCTTTCTGTCGATGTCACTGCCGAGGACGAAGTGCTTCTCACTCAGTATGAGAGATTTGCCACTTCGACTCCGGACAATTCCACTGGAGCTTTTTTAAAGAGCTGTGCGAAACTGGCTCTTTCCGTGTATGTCGTTCCTTCGATCACCAATGAAGTTCATCGCGCTTTGAAAGACAAATCCGACGAAGATGCGATCAAAGTATTCGCCGAAAACGTCAAGCGCTTGCTTTTGGGGTCTCCCTTTGGCCCGAAAGTGGTTTTGGGAGTCGATCCCGGTTTGCGAACCGGCTGCAAAGTGGCCTTGGTGGATAAAGCAGGGAATTTCATTTCACACACTGTGATTCACCTCAATGGTGAGGGGGCTGAGCAAAAGGCCAAGACTCTTTTTGGTGAAGTGATGAAACAGATCCAAATTGAAGCCATTGCAGTTGGCAACGGGACTGCTGGTCGAGAGACCGAAGTTTTCTTGCGTAAAATTCTCAAGGAACTGGGCAAAGAAGTTCCGATTATCATGGTCAGTGAATCAGGGGCTTCGGTGTATTCGGCCTCTGAAGCTGCCCGACAAGAATTTCCAGATTTGGATTTGACTGTGAAAGGTGCGATTTCAATTGCTCGTCGTCTTCAAGATCCGTTGTCAGAACTGGTGAAGGTGGATCCAAAATCCATTGGAGTTGGTCAGTACCAGCACGATGTCAATCAGTCGTCTTTGAAAAAGGGCCTTGAAGCGGTTGTTGAAAGCTGTGTGAACAACGTCGGTGTGGATCTGAACACAGCTTCTGCAGCCCTTCTTTCCTATGTCTCTGGCATTGGACCCGCTCTGGCTCAAAATATCATTGAAACTAGAAAGAAAACTTTGTTTCAGGATCGCTCTGAGCTTTTGCAAGTGCCAAAATTTTCTTCTAAAGTTTATGAGCAGTCCGCTGGATTTTTGCGAATTCAAAGTGGAAAAATCTTTTTGGATTCCACGGGCATTCACCCAGAGCGCTATGCAGCTGTCCGTGACATGGCTTCTGAGCTGGGTGTGGCCATCACGGATCTGGTGGGTGAAGGGGCGAAGAAATTGCTTCCGCTTCGAAGCAAATGGGCTGCCATCATTGGAGAATTCACTTTTGATGATATCGTCAAGGAACTTGAAAAACCCGGCCGGGATCCGCGCGATCCATTCAAAGTCTTTCAATTTCGCGATGATATTTTTGAAGTCAAAGATCTGAAAGAAGGCATGATCTGCCCGGGGATCGTCACCAACGTCACCAATTTCGGAGCCTTTGTCGATATTGGCGTTCATCAAGATGGACTTGTGCACATTTCTGAGCTTTCGCACAAATTTGTGGATGATCCTCGCAAAGTCGTCAATCCAGGCGATCAAGTGACAATCAAAGTTTTAGGAATTGATTTAGAAAAAAATCAGATCTCATTGACCATGAAATTGGAGGCAGCGCCTGAGCGCCAGGCCCGAATGAATGAATCTCGTGAAAAGCGAGAAGCGGGTGGTGGCGGCAGACCTCAAGGCCGAGGGCATGGTGGTGGTCATGGCAGAGGAGGGGGCGGAGGAAAACCTTCTGGCGATCGCCGAGGCGGACCTGATCAGCGTCCCCACAAACCGGCCAATCCTTTCAACAATCCTTTTGGCGCGCTGGCAGGGATCAATCAGGGAAAGAAGTAAGTTTATGAAATGGCTGACAGTGATTTTGACTTTAGCTTTGGGTCTTCCATTTTTTCCGCAATTCTCTTTGGCCTACGATTTTGTTCAGGTGAGCGGCGAAGGTGAAATCAAAGCCAAGCCGGATTTTATTTTGGTCAATGCCACTGTCTACAGTCGGGCTCAAACAGCCAAAGAAGCGCAAAAAATAAATACCAAAGAAATGGCCAGAATCGATAAGCTTTTGAAACAGGATTTCAAAGTTGAGGCAAAGGACATTCAAACCTCTTCCTTTCAAGTGCAGCCCCAGTACGAATACGGCAAAGACAAACCCATCTACAAAGGCATCAACGTACAGCACGCTTTGCGAATCAAATTTCGCAAGGTCGATGAGGTTGGCAATCTGCTGGATCGTTTGGTGGAAGTTCAAAATCAAGAAGGCTTTGGTGTTCGCGTCGATGAATTGGTTTTCGGAACGGATCAATCGAAGGCCTACGAAGTCCAAGCCCTGGAGCTGGCCATGAATGAAGCCAAAGCTCGAGCCCAAGTTCTGGCGAAAGCCAGCGGGCGAACTCTTTCCACTGTCCGCAAAGTATCTGACAGTCAAATCTCAGAAATCCAAATCCGTCCCATGCGGTCCATGGGAAAAATGGCTATGGATATGGCGTCTGAAACAGCACCGACACAGGTCTCTCCAGGCGAAATTTCCGTACGCGCCCAGGTTTCTGTAGAGTACGAAATCAAATAAGGGCCGCCAAATTCGTCACGCTGACCAAACCTTTGATAGTCTCCTCAGCAGAAAATGACGAAAACCTGACAATTCTCTGGCTTTGCTTTTGCTCTCTCCAAAGAGTTTGCAAGCTGGAGGAATTTTTTGAAATCCGTGTTTTTCATCGCATTTATGATTCTTTCAGTTTCGGCGCAGGCTCAGCAGGCCTGTGATCGAATGCATTATTCAGCTTCTGTGACTTATGCAGTCTCAGGAGTTCTGGGATTTCATCAAGACAGCAAGCTTCTTCAAGACATCAAAAAAATCGTCGCGAGTGCTAAATACAAAACGCAAGTTGAAAAAGTCGAAGGATTTAATGATCAGATTTTGATCCTGGATGCTCCTCGTTTAGAAAAGTTGATTCGGCAAGAGACTCCTTACACTGTCAGCCTGATGGGGCGTGAGGTTATCACTCAGGCTCCAGGACTTGCTAAATTCAGACAGATTGGATTGGTTCACGGCGATCCTCATTTCGGCAATATGAACATTCAGCCACTTCTTTTTCGCCAGGGACATGGCGATCGCAATCGATATACGGTCGTTGATCTTGACGAGGTTTCGGTTGGTGTTTTCAGTCTGGATTTCACACGGTACATGATTTTTCTGAAAGCCAGCTATGCCAAGCTCAACAAAGCTTTTGGTAAGGATTTTGAGCAAGAGTTGATGCAGAGCTATTACCGGGGTCTCCAGCAGAAATCCTACGGAACCTTGCCATCTTTTATTGCGAAGCCTTTGGCCGCGACTCCAAAACAGATCCGCCAAAAAGTTTCAGACTATGCCAATGCTCGAGTCGATAAGGATGGAAAATTCCGAGAAAGATATTTTAAGAGCAACGAATTGGCTGAATTTGCAGTTAAAAATATGAAGCCTGGATTCTTGGCGAAATTGAATTTCAATCAGGACCTGGTGAAGCGAAAAGAATTCAAGAAATTGATTGAAGAAGCTTTGATCAAAGCAGCGCAAAGTGATCTGGGGGCTCGTGTGCAGGTTCTCGATATCGCCATTCCGGTGCGAAGCACAGGCGGAAGTGCCCAAATGCAAAGATTTTTATTATCCACGCGTGTCCAAATGGATGGCGAATCTTATCCCATGATTCTTGAATTTAAGGAAAATACGGACAAAGCTGGTTGGGAAGCTGTGATTGAGGCTCCTGTGAAAAATGCAACTGAGCGCTACGGCCTGGGTTTGCGGGCAACAATGGATGATGCTGGTCCACTGATGAAAGTCATCAACCTCAGTTCGCAGGCGAGTTTTTTGATGCGCCCCCGGGGCAACTTGGATATTGAAGTCACAACTTCAGCTCAAACGCGAGACTTGGCTCTTTTCGATGCTTATCTCATGGGGCTTTTTCACGGCGGACAGGGGCCTGAAGTGAGCGGGAATTATCAGAAACAAGTTCAAGCAAATCCTGAACTCTTTCAACAAACCGTGATGGAAATCGCTGATAAAGTTTTAAAACGCCTTTCCGAAGAATCCGGATTGAAAAAATAAAATCTCAACGCTGTTTTAAAATCTGATCGGTGATTTCGGCAAATCCCAAGCCGCCGCGGCGATTGGCCACATAAGCGGGCCGGTGAGAAATTTGATCTAGAAAATCGACGATGTTTGAAACCGCAAAGCTGTTTGGAAAATAACTGAACATGGGCTCGTCATTTGGAGAGTCGCCACAAAAACAGCAGCGGGATTTGACTTCGGATTCAGAAAGTCCAAATTCGTCTTTCATGAATTTCAAAGTCATGCTCAGTTTGTCGTAATTGCCAAACCAGCCATTGACATGAATCGAGCTGACTTTCGCCTGGGCTCCATATTTTTTAAACACTTTGACGATTTTATCGACTTCGCTTTTTGGCAGTTTTGGAACATCTTCGCAAAAATCAATGGCCAGATCCATAAAACGGCAGAACTGATCGGAAGCGATCGCAGAGCCAGGCACTGTATCAAGAACTTCTTTTTGGATTTGCTCGAGCTTCTTGCGATTTTCAATTTGCTTTTCAAAATCGTGGACGAAATGTCTTTCCATTTTTTTCTCAACATAGCGAAAATAAAATCCGCCATTTTCACCAATGACTCCAGCAACTGGCCACTGGCGGGCGATCATTTCACACCATCCGGCCGGTCGGCCCGTGACGGGAATGACTTGAATTCCGGATTTCGCCAGTTTCCACATCGCTGTATAAGCTTCGGGCCCAAGCAGACCTTCGTCGGTGAGGGTGTCGTCAATATCGGTGAGAACAAAATCGATTCGGGATTTGAATTCAGCGAGTGATTTCATTTTGTTAGTTTAATTGCGAGCTGCAAAAATGTTCAATGTGCAAACAGACATGAACGGGCTTACTTTCGCTTCGAGTCGAAAATTCAACTTGTCAGAAAAGGGCTCGGGGCTCATTTTGGGAGGACGACCATATAATAAGGACAGATTCGGGCTGAAGGAAAAAAATGGCGAAAAAAGATCAAGCGAGTGCTGCAACAAGTGGAACAAAGTTGGTGATCGTAGAGTCCCCCACGAAAGCGAAGACAATTCGTAAATTTCTGGGCAAAGACTACATTGTTGAAAGCTGTATGGGACACATACGGGATTTGCCTCAATCCGCCAAAGATATTCCTGAAAAAATCAAAAAGGAAAAATGGGCTTCTCTCGGAGTGAATGTCGAGAAAAATTTTGAACCCGTTTACTGCATTCCTCGTGACAAGCACAAAGTGGTGAAAAACCTCAAAGAGAAATTGGAAGAAGCAGATGAACTTTACTTGGCGACGGACGAAGACCGCGAAGGGGAAAGCATCAGTTGGCATTTGACCGAGGTCCTGAAGCCCAAAGTGCCGGTCAAGCGAATGGTCTTTCACGAGATCACCAAAGAGGCGATCCATAAAGCTTTGAAGGACACTCGCGAAATTGATTTCAATTTGGTGTCGGCCCAAGAAGCTCGACGAATTTTAGATCGTTTGGTGGGTTACACAGTGTCGCCGCTGCTTTGGAAGAAAGTCGCCTACGGACTTTCTGCCGGGCGAGTGCAGTCCGTTGCTGTTCGCTTGATTGTGGAAAGAGAGCAAGAGCGGATCAAATTTAAAAAAGCCGAATACTGGGGATTGCAAGCTCAGCTGGACAAATCAGGTTCCGTGTTTGAAAGCCGGCTCACCAGCCTCAAAGGGCAGCGAGTGGCGACTGGAAAAGATTTTGATGGCACCACTGGGAAACTGGTGGGAGGCAAAGATGTTTTGATTTTGGATGAGAAAAAAGCCAAAGAATTGGTTTCGACTCTGAGGTCACAAAATTGGACTGTCACAGAAGTCGAAGAAAAGCCGACGACACGAAGACCGGCAGCCCCTTTTATCACTTCAACTTTGCAGCAAGAATCCAATCGAAAACTGGGCCTCAGCTCCAGGGAAACCATGCAAGTGGCGCAAAAACTTTACGAGCAGGGGTTTATCACCTACATGCGTACGGATTCGACCTTTCTGTCGACAGAGGCGATTCAGGCGGCTCGAAGCGGTATTCAGGCCAAGTATGGCAAAGATTATCTGCCAGCTGAGCCTCGTAGTTATGCAGCTAAAAAAGTCAAAGGCGCTCAAGAGGCCCACGAAGCGATTCGCCCCGCGGGAACTCAGTTTCAAGACCCGGACGAGACGGGCCTTTCAGGTCTGCAGCTTCGATTGTATGAAATGATTTGGAAACGAACTGTGGCCAGTCAAATGGTCGATGCCAGACAAAAACAAGTCTCTGCCAAAATCCAAGTGGGTGAGGCGATTTTTTCGGCCAGTGGAATGACAATTGAGTTTCCGGGATTTTTGCGAGCCTATGTTGAAGGCAGTGATGATCCAGAAGCGGATTTGCAAGAGCGAGAAGTTCGACTTCCAGCCTTGAAAGAAAAAGATCCCTTGAAATGCGCTCAGCTGGACCCAACAGAGCATGAGACCAAACCTCCCGCTCGTTACACGGAAGCCAGTCTTGTGCAAACCATGGAAAAAGAAGGAATCGGCCGGCCCTCTACCTATGCTTCAATCATTGGAACGATCATTGATCGTGGCTATGTGAAAAAGCAGGGCACAGCGCTTGTTCCTACCTTCACTGCCATGGTGGTTTCAAAGCTTCTGAAGAATCACCTTTCCCAGTTTGTCGATCTTGGATTCACCTCTCAAATGGAAAGATCTCTAGATACAATTGCCGACGGCGAATTGAATTCAGAAAAATATCTGGAAAGCATTTATTTTGGAAAGACCGGTTTGAAAGAGCAGGTTGAATCGCAAGAAAAGAAAATCGATCCCGATGAGGCCCGAACGATCGCCTTGGAAGGGCTCGAAAAATTTTCTTTCCGCGTGGGAAAGTACGGAGCTTATGTCTGCACTCAAAAAGACGGAGCCGAAGTCTGCGCTTCGATTCCGGAAAGTGAGTCCCCTGCGGACATGACTGCAGAAGCGGCGGATAAATTGATTGATCAAAAAATCAATGGAGCCGATGCGCTTGGCAAGGATCCGGCAACAGGACTGCCGATTTATGTTCTGAATGGTCGCTATGGTCCCTATGTTCAGCTGGGCGATGTGACCGGAGAAGATGACAAACCAAAACGAGTTTCCATCCCAGCGCAAATCCCACCAGAGACTGTCGGTCTCCAGCAAGCTTTGGAGCTTTTGTCTTTGCCGAAAACTTTAGGTCTGCATCCAGGGCTTGGCAAAGAAATCAAAGCAGGGCTTGGCCGCTTTGGTCCCTTTGTGGTTTGTGATGGTGATTACAGATCCATTCCGAAATCAGAAAGCATTTTTCAAATCACTTTGGATCGAGCGCTGGAACTTTTTGCCCAACCGAAAAAAGGTCGTGGCAAAGCAGCTCCTTTGAAAGAGCTGGGGGCGCATCCGGCCAATGGTGACGCTGTGAATGTGATGAACGGGCCGTATGGACCTTATATCAAATGTGGAAAAACCAATGTCTCTTTACCTGAAGGATCCACTCCAGAAGAAATGACCTTGGAAAAAGCAGTCGAGCTTTTGGCAGATAAAATAAAACCTGGAAAAGCTTCAGGTGGAAAAGCCAAATCAGCGAAGGTAGCCACACCAGCGAAAAAGAAAAAAGCGGTCCATAAACCCCCTCCATTTCCAGAGGTGGTGAAGGCGACT
>JBGGMM010000184.1:0-2590 GCA_041288045.1 Pseudobdellovibrionaceae bacterium
TCTCTAGCTCAGCCACTTTTCGAGTGACCTCAAGGCTTGTTTCAAAAAGAGTTTCGATTCTGAATCTGGAATCTGAATTTTGCAGGGGATGGATGACCAAAGGATAAATTTGCATTGCGATTGATGGATGAAAACCGATCTTGACTCTTTCCAGGTGTCCAGAAGAGGGGCTCTCCGAAAAATATTTATAAAGATGAGAAAGGCGATCGACAAGCGATTGGCCCGCGGACGTCAACTCAACCCCTCTCGATTTTCGAATAAATAAAGTCTGTCCCAAGGAATGTTCCAAGCCAGCCATGGATTTAGATAATTGTGGTTGGGTGATCCCTAAAGACTCAGCGGCTTTAGAAATGTTTTTAAGCGCAGCCACACGCAGGAAGTGCGCGACTTCAGGTCTGAAAATGCTTTGCTCTAAGATCGATTCTAAATCTGAATGCCTCATATTCCACTTGAGACATAGCACGGAAATCGAAATTGCCGCAAGTTGGCAGAAGGGGATTGCCCCGCAAAGGAGGATTTCATGAAAAAAATAGGCATTTTCATTTTACTTCTGCTTTCGATTTTTGCGGCAGGATGCAATCAAGAGCCATTCACAAAGGCGGAAAATCCCTTTACCGAAGAAGAAAAAGGAGAATCTGAGCAATCACCGGTGGGTCCCAATTTTCAAATTATCAAATCCCAGGTTTTCTCGGTGAACAAACCCAATGCCTGCCTGAAGTGCCATGTCGACCTTTTGAGCTCTTACCAAAGAACAAAGGGAGTGCTTGTGGAAATTGAAGAGTATTTAAAAACGGATGGAATGCCCAAAGGAGGGCCACCCCTCCCAGAAGAGACCAAAGAACTTTTTTACACTTGGGTTCGATTGGGGGCACCCGAGTGATTAAGGATTTTCAAATTTAATCAAGACAGAGCCAGCCTCAATAGAATCACCCTGTTTCACGCAGATTTCCTTGATTTTGACTTCGGCAGAAGCGCGCATTTCATTTTCCATTTTCATCGCTTCCATAATGAGAAGCGGTTTGTTGGCCTGAACGATGTCGCCCTCCTTGACGAAAATTTCAATGACCTTTCCGGGCATTCCGGATTTAAGCTCTTTATCAGCGCCTAAGCCTCCGCCAGCTTTTAAAGATTCATGCAAAAGCATTTCATCATTGAAGATTTTCACTGGAAGAAAAGAGTTCCGAGTGAAAACTGTGTATTCGGTGTCTTTACCGACCACGTCCACCAAGTAAGAAGCGCCTTTAAAGAGAAAGCTGAAGTAGCTTTCTGAATGTTTGTAGTCATCTTTAGAAAGGTCGTAATGGATCCAAGGGCCGCCCTCTTCTTGCAAAGAGATTTTCCAGACTCGAGGTCCCTCAACAACATCGACTTTGAATTTTTTGCCTTTGAGTTCTGCTTCAAAATACATGATTACATCCTCAACTGCATCTTGCGACCGATGCGCTTCCAATTTGGAAAGACATTGTACTGCCGAACATCTTTTGATTTTCGATCGTTGTAGGCCGTGATGGCAGCCGCAATCAAAAAGACGTGATCATCGACGAATTTGAACATCTCAGGCTCAATCACTTCGAAATTCTTTTCAAGAAACTGAGTCGTATAGGTGCCATCTAAAAAGCGCGGATGTTTTAAAATTGTTTTGTGAAGAACGATATTTGATTTGATTCCAGAAAGAATAAATTCAGACAAAGCACGCTCCATACGGGCGATGGCTTCTGTTCGGTTCTCACCCCAAGTGATGACCTTGGCGATCATCGGGTCATAGTAAATTGGAACTTCATATCCAGGGTAGGCGTATGAATCACAGCGGACAAAGGGGCCTTGCGGATGTCGGCAGGCTCGAATCAAACCAGGACTTGGTTTGTAGGTCACCGGATCCTCAGCGCAAACGCGGACCTCGATAGCATGGCCCTTTTGTTTGATGTCAGACTGCTTGACGCTGAGCTCCTTGCCCAGAGCTACATAGATTTGCTCTTTCACCAGATCAACGCCAGTGACGATTTCTGTGATGGGGTGCTCGACTTGTAGGCGAGTGTTCATTTCCATGAAATAAAATTCTTTGGTCGAATTATCGAAAATGAATTCGATGGTGCCGGCTCCGACATAGCCAATTTGTTTGGCAGCTCGAACGGCGGCTTCACCCATTTTAAGACGGACTTCGTTTGGAACGGATGGCGAAGGAGACTCTTCGATAATTTTTTGATGGCGTCTTTGCACAGAGCATTCGCGCTCAAATAAATGAATCACATTTCCATGCGTGTCGCCAAAGACCTGAATTTCGATGTGCTTGGGATCCGTCACAAATTTTTCGATATACACGGTGGGGTCTGCAAAATAGTTCTGACCCTCAGAGCGGCAAGCTCGAAATGCGGATTCGATTTCACTTTCGGCGCGCACCACTCGCATCCCTTTGCCACCACCACCAGCCGAAGCCTTGATGATGACAGGTAAGCCAATTTTCTTTGCGACGGCCACAGCTTCTTCGACAGACTCAATAGACCCGTCACTTCCTGGAACCGTGGGAACTTTTGCTTTTTTCATCAAAGCTTTGGCCGAAAGCTTATCGCCCATAGCCTCAATATTTTCCGGG
>JBGGMM010000185.1:0-7408 GCA_041288045.1 Pseudobdellovibrionaceae bacterium
ATCGAGAAGGGAGTGATTGAACCTTCTGAAACTTCGTCAGGCAATCCTTCAATTGTCACGTCCGTTGGAGGTTTTTGGTCCTTGAGCAAAAAAACTGTCAGTTCTTTTTCCCGCATTAATTTTTGGATAGCCTCTTTGTTCTTGCCCTCTGGCGCCTCGGTGACTTGTGCCGAAATCTTCACTTTGAAAGTCTTGAAAACACTGTTTGCGGGCACGATTGAATAGGTAGGTGTCCATTTGAGCAAGTAAGTGTCGATTTCAGTTCCTGGCGCTTTTTCAAAGGTAGCCCCAGATGGAAGATCTTTTGCGACCAGATTGACTTTCACACCAGCGATTAATGATCGTCCAAGGACTTTAAAAGAAGAAGTCTGACCCTCAGTGAATTGCATTTCCGAATCGGCTGTGATCACAAGATATTTGTCATTGATCGTGGCTTGCTCAACTGGAAATGGAACTTCTTTTTCCTGGACAACAGGTTTTTCAACCACCTGGATTTCTTTTTGTGGAACATAGACTTTTTTCTCAACTACGACAGGCTTTTCAACTTCAATATACTTCGTGGTTTGTTGAGGCGATTCCTTTGAAACGTAATTTTCTTTTTGATAAGCCTTGATTTCTTCAAGGTCTTCAACTGGATGTTTATCAACATTGCCATTGCAAGCGCTCATCAGCGAGCCAGTCAAAGTGAGCAAGAAAAGTGTTTTGAAATTCTTCATAAAATTCATCCTTTCCTATCGACTGGTCACGCGACGAAGTTCGAAGGGATAAAGTACGTCCACATTGACATTTCCAACTGGACGAGGAAATTGCCAGTTGCGCATTTTCGCAATCATACAAGATTCAACGTTTCGAGAGCCTAAAGAGGACTGAGCCACAGAAGCCGAAGTGATTCGACCCTTGGGACCAATCACGAACTGCACAGAGACCCGTCCACGCATATCAGGAACGGCCTGCAATCCTTGTTCATAACAATAAATGATCTGACCCTTGTTGCGGTTGATGACGGCAGCGATTTGATCTCGGTCCAATCCGCCTTCAACAGTGGCTTCATCCTCAAGCGGTAAAGTGACGCCCGAAGTTCCACCAACCAAAGAGATTTTTCCGTATCCCGCTCGGCCACCGCCGGTGCCTTTGGTGCCATAGCCACCAGCTGATTCAGCTTGGCCGCCAGAGCCACGGCTTCCGGCAATCAATCCAGAACCTGGCATCATTCCACGCGCCCCACCGGAGCCCACGTGACCGATGCCGCCGCCGCCATTGCCAACACCGGCAGAGCGGATGTTTTTCATGGATTTGGCATCAAGGCCCTCATATCCACGAGTTCCGTTTTTTAAACCACCCAAAGCGGCCAAGGCTCCAACTCTTTCGAGCTGGCGTTCAGGTCGGGCAATCGGCATCACTCGTTTTTGAGTGGGCTTTTTTGTGACCCGGGCAATTGGTTTTCTAAAATTTTGAGTTTTCACTGTGCGATTGGCGATTCGAGCTTTTGTCTTCTGCGTAATTGGCTTGATTTTCTTTTCAGCCATTTGCACAGTTTGACGTCTTTGAATCTCTTCTTTTTTGGGCATTGTGATGGTGACCAGTTCAGGCGGCTGTTCTTTTTGCGCCAAGTAAGCCATCAAAAAGGAAAGCCCAACCAAGAGAGCGACTGTCACAATGTGACCGATGGCTGTTTGCTTGAGAACTCCGGCCAGTTTTTCATCATCTTTTTCCGGCGGGATCTCGTAAATCGGGGTTGTCAGCTTTTCATCGGCTTCAGCCAATCGCAGACGACCCAATCCAGGTAAAGCCAATGCGGATTTTTCCAATGAGGCCAAAGTGAGGTTTCGTAAAATTTGATAAGAAATTTGATTTTCAATCAAAGTGTTTAAGTCCGAGACCAGCTCGACACGACGAGTGTCATGGCGATAGATCAAAGTCATTTCTTGAGCGCAAGTCTCAAAAGAGCGGACTTTTTGTCCAATTCGATTTTCAAGAATGAGGCGTCTCGCAGTGCTCATATTCATACCTCTTAGTTCCGACTTTGATCTTTTTGGATTCGGTCGTTAAAATGCTTTCTTGCGCCCAACAGATCTTCCATGAACTTGTCATCTTCAACAATGGCCGTGGTGCTGGGCGAAGTCTGATATTTCCCATGAAGCGAAGAACCATCAAATCGGAAGGAAGTTCCCAATTTCGCTTGGTTTTTTTTATTCAAATCTGCTTTCGCAAATGCTTGTTCCATACTGAAGAGAAATAGCAAGACTGAGGCCATTTGAATGAGAGTTTTCATAGCACTTTCTCCTTCTGTATTTGAACCAGCCGGCCTTGGAGATAAGGCGACATCAAAGGATGACCAATTTTCGTCTCTAGATTTTTCAATTTTTCAATTTGCTGAAGGTTCTCAGGATTTTCACGAACCGAAGCGCGAGCTGCCATCAGTTCCTGTAATGACGGAGCATCATCCCGCAGGGCTGAGTTCAATCGATTTTGCAGATTTCGGTTGGGAGCCAAAGCTGCCAGAGTTTGAATTTCGCCTTTGAGAAGCCGCTGAATTTCAGCTCGGCTTTTCTCGTAATCAGAAATCAAACCAATAAAGAATCTTTCATTGTTCCAGAGAGACTGCAGTTTGTTTTGAGCCAAATTTGCTTTGCTGACATAGGGTCGGGTCTGTTGAACCAGCAGCTGCTGGTATTTTTTCTGCTCAACGGCGTTCAAGCCTTTGGGCATTGGTGTTTGCATGAGATTATTTGCCAATCTTTGATTTTCGCGGACCATTGTGGTGAGAGCCATGATCTGGGCTGTCGTGTCTCTGATCTCATTGGCTTCTGCCAAAGTTTGGTCAGCAGCCGAGAGCAGTTTGAAACGCTCTTTGATGCTTTTTTGTAAGAGTCGGTCACTGGAAGTGATCAGCACGTGACGAGAAATTTTTTGGTCAAATTTTTGGTGTTTTTGGTAAAAAGCTTGTTTCTGAATGAAGCGCACTGAAGAAAGATGTGAAAATCTTCGATTGTTCACTGTTTTTGAAAGACCGAGATTCAATCCTTCTTTGGCGAAAATAATGAGAATCGTTTCATTGAGGATTTCAGGTGAGCTCAAAAGGCGATCCTGATGTTTGATCAGCTCTCGAGAAGGCCGTGCAGACAGTAGCACCAATCGCTCTCGAACCGAGGCCTCAGCACTTTTTGAAATTCCCAGATTGAGTGCTGATTGATAATGTCTTTGGGCCGGTAAATTGGCAAGGTCCGCCAAGGTTCCCAGTCTCAGTTCTTTGTCAGCTTTGCGAAGTCCCGGGAATTTCATTTGCACAGCGAATGCATAAGCTGTTTTAAAATCCAATTTTCTTTCATAAAACCCAACTGCGCGAGCCAAAGTTTCTTCTCGGTCCTTCGCCTGCAGGGATTTGATTCTTAAGAGGCCGGCAATTGCCAAGCGAAGAGATTTTTCCGAATCGACCTTTTCAGCCAAAATGAGCATGTTTCGGAAATGGAGAATCTGTTCAGTTTCATTGGCTGTTGAAAGATTGGTTTGCTGCAATTTCTCAAGAGCTTTTTCCAGCTCCCGAGTTGAGGACTTTTGATTGTTAGTTGTGACAACCACTTGGTTCATGATGGCTTTTCTGGAAATGCGGTCAAATTCAACTCTGTTTTTAGGGAATGCGACCGAGAAGTCTTGAGCCCATTTTTCGATATCACTGTCTCTTTTTTGAATGGCCAAAGAGTCCAATGCCAAATCCGCCGAGCTTTTTCTTAAAGCTTCAGGCCCTTTGAGGTCCAAAGCCAATTCCTTAAACTGTTGGGCAGCTTTGTCGTAATTCTTTTTCTCATAGGAAAGGTGGGCCAATTGGTATCGGACTTCAAAGCTCTTTTCACCTTTGGGATTGAGAGCGATGTAGTGGTTGTAAGCATTTTCACGCAAAACTGGATCATGCGTTTTTTCGGCTGAAGAAATTTCGCCTAAAAGAGCTGTCTCTCTCAGGCCAGAATCTGAAGCCGTATCAGCGGATTGAGAATAAAGCCGAGTGGCAGTTTCAGATTTGTTCAACTGCACGGCCACTTGCGCACCCAACATCGACATTTCAGTGTCTTTGGGAAATGTTTGAACATAGATCTCGTAAGCCTTCAGCACATTGGCATCTGGATTTGTCTTTCGAGAGCGGTGAATTTCCGTTACATAATGCTTCATTTTTTGATGAAGCTCTTTGCATTTTTCATCGTCATCGCAGTTCATTTGTTTATAGGCCTGCGCTGCGATGGCAAAGCTTTCGATCGACTCGGTTGAGCCGTTTTTGTCATATTCTGTTTGAGCCAAAAGAACCATCACTTCCATTTGCTCGGTTTTTGTCAGGCCCGGAGTTTTTAAGTAAGCTTTGTAAATGTCAGCGGCTGCTTTCTTTTGGCCCAAGCGCCCTGATTCCCCAGCAAAGAAAAAGAGCAAATCTTTTCTTTGAGTGTCAGGAATGAGTTTTTGGTACTTGGCAATTTCATTGGGAGTGATTTTTTGTCTTGAATAGAATGTCGCAAGATCTCTGAGCACATCGGCTTGAAAACCTTCATCTCGCACAGTTCCCTGGGCTGTTTCTTTCACCAAAAGATCAGGGGATTGGGCGAGGTTCTCGAGAGTGCGAATGGCTTTTGGCAACTGATCCAAATTGAATTCACACCAAGCCCGGCGATAGAGAATCAGACCTTTATTGGCCGTTTTTGGATCTTTCAAAGCCAAATTGTAATGTTTCAAAGCGTCTTTATGATGACCCCTTTCAAATTCGAGATCAGCCAAAGAAGTGCGAGCTCGTCTGATCAGATCTGGATTTGGATTTTTTGATTTGTCCGACAAAACGCTTTGAAAAAGGGATGCTGCTTTGTCAGAATTTCCACCGATTTGATAGAGATGTCCCATTTGAAAGAAAATAGGAGCTTTCATTTCGGGGCGGGCTGTTTTTAAAATTCCCTCGTACATGGAAAGAGCACGTTTGCGATCTTCAACAGATCCTTTGCAGCCCTGGCAATTGACTTCGACTTCGTTCATAAATCGAAGGCGCGCTCTTTCCGATAAAAGGTCGGCTAGGCGCAGATTGGTTGGGACCCAAGATGAATCTTTTTTTTCCATCAAACCGATAATTCTCTCGAGCCTCTCGATCACAAGATTCTGAGTCTCAGAGTCCATTTTTTCAGCTTGGGCTCTGATTGAGAGGGAAATCAGCAAAATGAGGAAAAGATTGAAAGTTTTCATTGTTCTGGTGACACCGCAAATTTAAGTTTTTGAATTCCAGCTTCAGATCCAGCTTTCAAGAGCGGATCCAGGCTTGCGTAAGTCATTTTTTTATCGGCTTGAATGATGATTTCCATTTGTTCCGAAGAAGTTTCGCCTTTTAGAGCTGCTAATTTCTGGCCCAAAAGGCGAACATCCACAGCTTCATCATTGATATAATAAATTCCGTTTTGAATCCGAACGGTTGGAGTCTCTGTATGGATCTGCGCGCCTTGCTCGGCGATCGGAAGATTGAATTGAGCCGGAAGGTCCGAATCAACTCCGCCACTCTGTGTGCCGATCAAAAGATAGATAACAATAATGGAGAAAGCATCAATCAAAGAGGTCAACGGCAAAGCCACAGCCATTGGGTTTTCTTTTTTGGATTTGAGCTCTCCGCCATTTTTGAGAATTTGCAAAGGGCTGAGAGTCGATTTTTGATTCAGTGATTGCAGCGGTGAATTTCGCAGTCTCATAAGTCACCTCAACCGAGCGGTGACAGACCGATGTCTGTCAGTTGCTGACGTTTCAATTTGTCCATGACCTTGATCACGTCCCCATAATTGGATTGTGATTCAGGAGTGATGACGACAGTTTTCAATTCGGGCAATTGCTCACGCAATGTTTGGATCTTTTGATCAAAAGCCTGCCAGTTCACTCCGTTTTGCATCGCCGGGAGCTGGAGGTCGTTAGAAGCCGACTTGCCTTTCATTTCCGAAGTGAGATCTCTCAGGGAAAATCGCAAATCACCCTGAGAGGACATGCTGATCCAAAGAGAAGGAGGATTTTTATCTCCGGAAACCGAGTTGTCACCAATCGCTTGGCGAGTGTCCAAAGTGCCGATCTGAGTCCACACAGCCGTGAGCAGCAAAAAGCAGATCATCACAGAGAGGATGTCCAGGATCGGCAGAATGTTCACTTCAAAATTCAAGTCCTTTTTCATACGTACCTCGGGTCAAGACTTTTGATCATTTCCAATTAAACGCGAGTTTTCTTACCAGTTTGCGGAACAGAATCGTAATTGAAGCTGAGCTGGATAAAGAGGTTCAAAGCCGCTTTATTCAAGTCTTCAGTCAATCGGCTGGCGCGGTTTTGCAGAACCGAATACATGATCAGTGCAGGGACTGCGACGATCAGACCATAAGCAGTCGTGTTCATGGCCAGTGAAATCCCTTTTGAAAGGATCATCGCCTTTTCAGCTGCATTGGTGTTGGCAATTCCGGCGAAAGAGTGGATCAGACCGGTGATCGTTCCTAAAAGACCGACAAGAGTCGCGACGTTTGCAAACATGGCCAAAAAGCCGATGCGCTTTTCCAGTCGAGAGTTCTCTTCGAGTAGAACTTCATCCATTTTAATTTGGATTTCTTCTTTGCCACCCATATCCAGAGCAGCTTGAATGCCGGCAGCCGCGACCACACCAATCGGTTGGGTTCGGCCAAAGGATTCCGCTTTTTTCAGGGCTTTTTCCATTTGTCCTGAGCGGATGTCTTCAGCCAGTGATTTGCTGAAATCCTTTTGATTCAATTGTCGTTTCATGAAAAGCGCGATGGCGCGCTCAATGATGATGGCAACGGAAACGATTTGCGCCGCCAAAATTGCGAACATCCAAAAGGCGTCCGCAGAAACAAAGGCATGTCCAAGTGACGATAAAAATTCCATAATTCCTCCACATACGTTCTGGGAGGTCAGAAATAGCAAGCGTCAGGCCATTGGGTTTTTACCCTTTCAAATCCAAGTAAAAGGCTTTTGAAAGCCACTTCAAATCTAGTGGCTTTCAAAAGTGACATTTCACGGCTGAAATCAATCAAAGTTCGACAGTTTCCACTCTGTAGAGATTACTTAAGCCCTGCAATTTTCGTCGTTTTTCAAGCGAAAAATTCAGTTAAAAAACAAGGATTTTCATCAAACTTGCATTAAGTCCTTTGCAAAATGCATTACGGGCCGCTTCCAATGACAAGGTCCTTTGGACCTGCTAATTTAGGTTCATGGTCATTCTTTTGATTATCGCTCTGTGCCTGTTCTTAAATGCTCTTTTTTCCTGTATCGAAATGGCTTTTGTGACGGTTTCAAGACCGCATATCAAGCAATTGGCCCATAAAGGTTCAGCCGCCGCCAAAAGAGTTCTGAAATTAAAGGAAAATCCTGAAAGAGTCCTCTCTGTCTTGCAAATTGGGATCAC
>JBGGMM010000186.1:0-10611 GCA_041288045.1 Pseudobdellovibrionaceae bacterium
GAGCAGCTCAAGCTGGCGATTTATCGTCTCAATCGTTTGGGCTATTTGGAAATCAAAAATAAAAAATGGATTTTAAAGTCGCCCTCTTTGACTTGGACAAACAACACGCAAACTTCCGAGGCGCGAAAACTTTTGCAGAAGCAAAATTCTTTGATGAGCCATCTGGCCATTGACGAAATTGATTTTAACAAACGGGATCATTCATCTCTTTCGGTGGCCATTCATCCAGATCTGATTCCAGAGCTCAAACAACGAATCACTCGATTTCGTCGAGCCCTCGATCGCTTTGTCACTCAGCACTCAGCTCAACCCGAAGAAGTTTATCATTTCACTTTTTCATTTTATCCGGTTTCTCACCCAGCTCCGCGGAAATAAAGCGCGCCTGCATGGCCTGGTAGGCTTTTTCCTGCAGGTCCCCTCTTTGATCAATGGAATAGCCGCTGGACGAAATGGCTGGCAAATATTCGACAAAAACTTTGCGGCTCCATCGATCCCAATTGGGCAAATATTTTCCCTTGCCCATAACCGCATGAGCTCCGCGAATCACAACCGGCACAACTGGCATCCCCGCGTTGATGGCAAAAACAAAAGGACCCGCCTTAAAGGGCAAGAGGCTCTCGCGATGGTTTCTTTTGCCCTCTGGAGAAAGAGCGAATTTCTCGCCTCGCTTGGCTCTTTCTTGTGCTTCTTGATAAACCCGAAAGACTTCTTCTTTTTTGGATCTAGCAATTGGCAAAATACCAAAGACCCGCATCGCTTTGCCGAAGATCGGAATTTTAAAAAGCTCGATTTTAGCCCCGAAACGAAAATGGCGGTAGGCCGCCAACATTGCGAAAATATCAAAAAAACTGGCGTGGTTAAAAACAAAAAGACCAGCGCCTTCCGGGATATTTTCAAGCCCTTTGACCTCGAGGCGGACGCCAAAAACCTGAAGGCCCAATTTCCCCCAGGCACCCATGATCCAAGATTCGAAATCTCGATTTTGCACAAACCAGGACTCTAAAATTGCAAGTCCGCTCCATAGGAACGTAAAGACAAGAAAAAAGGCAGAAGCCAAAAGCGATCTCAAAAAACTAAAAACAATCACGAAGGCTCCGGAAAAAGACGTTTTCGAGCGGCTTGTCGCTGCCGCTCCTTATAGGCTTGATGATCGGAGGGGCCTGAAAGAATTTTCGAATGGGCTTCCTGATCAACGATTTGCACTTCAAAGGGATAGAAAAAAGAGAATTCGGATTTCTGTCCGTCCACTGCAATCCGAATCAGCTTTCGGGAAATAAATTTGATGAATTTGTAATCCTGACCTGAAAAGGCATTTTCTTTGCGAAAGAATTCGGCTTCATCTTTGTTTCTTTCCAGGTAGCGAGCAAAAAAGCCCTGTACTTCCGAATCACTGAGAGCTTTCTCTTTGTTTTCAAGCTCAGAGCAAGCCCGAATAAACAGGTCCACTGGGAAAAGGTTGTTCGAGGACTGATCCGGCATAATATGCGGAAAGCTGATCAAGTTTTCATCCACCAGAAATCTCACCACTCGGAAAGTGTCCATCATCGAATGAGTGATAAATCGCACTCCCAATTTATCAAACACGCTCATAGCCAACGCCTGGGGCTTTGCTAAAAGCTTAATCACTGTGCTCGTCGATGTTTTGAATGGCTTTGACTCAAATCCCAAAAGGGAAATGGGCTCACTGTTCGGATTTGCCGAATCTTCAGTGGCTTTCAAAAAGGTTTTGCCGCTCGTGCCGTCGTGATAAATGCAATTTTGAAAGGGTGAGAGAATCTGCTTTTGGATTTCCTCACTGAAAGAAGAAAAGAGATCATTTTCAGCATGCACGAAAACATGGATGCAGCGAAGGAGGGCGCAGGACCATTTCTGCAGATTTTGATCTTGCATGGAGCTTGCGAATAACAGAAGCTTGCGCGGGTCTTCCAAAAGTTTTCTTTCACGTAAAACCTCTGGGATCTCCTCAAGCGCAAATCCCAGCTTTTCTTGCATCAGCACCAAAGCTCGGCGATGGAAATACCAAATGCGTTCCAGGCTTTCCGGCTGCGATCCATCAAAGCCATAGCCTTTCAAAAAAGCGTCCACTTCTTTGAGGGATTTGAAATTCAATGCCGGCATATCGATGGCCGAACGACCACCAACTACCGAATGCAAAATAGATGGGTCAAAATGAAAATCCTGAGACATCAGGGACTATCATGCCCCTGATTTTTCACGAAGGAAAGAGCAAACTATTGACACAGAAAGAAGGCACAAGTAGCGATTTGGAAAGTCCCCAAAGTTCCACTTTTTTTGTTGTTGTATGTCTTTTCTCTGTTTTCAAAATCAACGCGACCACTGAAAGTGGTGTAATTGTATGTCCCAGTGATTCGGATGATGCCGTATTCATCTTGAAAAGTCAGATTCACATTGCCATTAATCGCTGTGCCAGTGGCATTGGCAATACGAATGTCAATTGGCGGAATTGTTGAACTCACCAAGGAATCTCGAATGATCAACTGAATCTGAGAATCATTCAGAGCGGATCCATTGGTTGGATGCACACTGACCCGTCCGCGAATTTCGACTCCAGTTCGAGGATCAACAGTTCCAACATCCGCAGGATCCATTGTCGGAGCCAAAAATATTTTCACCATTTCATCAAAATTAGCCGTATTTTGTGCGACCACTTGGGTCCCAGTGCCATTCAATTGAGACTGACCCGTTGGCAGATTCGAAGCACCGCTTCCGCCAACTCGCGCTTCGCGGCCATTCACCGAAACACTGTCATCGCTCTTATTTTTTCCGCAAGCGACAGTGAGCACCAGGCCCAGAGCCAATAAAGTGATGTGAAGACGAGAAAGTTTCATAGGACACTCCTTGATTACCTCAATAGATATCATCAAGGCCTGCGCCAGCCATTTGTCCTTTAAATGGATTTCAATTCAAAAAAACCGCAAATGCCAAATAAGCGCCGAAGGATGTTCTGCAGCTGCCTAGGCTATTGACAGTTCACGCGTGGGTTCGCGCACATCTGCCTTTTTTTTAAGGTTTTCTGGAAACTCGCCAAAGGCGAGCTCCGAAGGGGTGAGGTGGATGGCCGAATTTCCAGAAAAGACGGACATGGACGTTCACGATCAGGCGTAGACCTCATCTTCGCACATCACCCAAGCTAATGACTTCGCGGCTTCCCCTCATCCATGATGTTGTCCGTTGGTATGGTGTGCCGACGGTCAACATCGTGGACGGATAGAGTGAATCATGCTGCAGCGTTTTCTGAACGCTGCAGCCGAGACGTCTCAATTTGAGACATTCTTTAGTTATAAAACTTTCTTTGAGTTTTTGCCATGTTTCGAAGTGGAGTGCTGGGTTTCAATCTGGAAGCACCTTTTGAAGAGTAGACCTCGAGCTGATCGACGATATACTGCGAGCCCACGGAGTCTGCGTATTTGAGAAGTCCGCCGCGGAATGGAGGGAAACCAGTTCCCATGATCATTGCCAGATCCACTTCGTGAGCAGATTGCACAATTTGATCTTCTAAAAGCGCCAGGGAACATTCGTTCACCATGGCAAAAATTCCGCGCTCAATGCACTCTTTCAAAGCCAGTGGATCCGTTGGCGTGGAAAGTCCGAGATCGGCGTACACTGTGGAGTCGACCTCTTGGCGTTTGCCTCTTTCGTCGTATTTGTAAAAGCCCTTTGAATTTTTCTTTCCCATACGGCCACTTTTTTCAAGCTTTTCCATGCAGGGAGCGATCTCAACCCGAGAGCCGAAAGCTTTTTTGAATATTTTTAAAACTTTCAAGCAAACATCCAATCCCACTTCATCCATCAAGGCAAATGGCCCCATGGGCATGCCGAAGTCTTTCACGTAGGCCTGATCGACTTTTTCAATGCTCATCCCTTCTTGCAAGAGGAAAGCGGCTTCTGCCATGTACGGAAGAAGCAATCGGTTGACGAGAAAGCCTGGGCCGTCTTTGACGACGACAGGCATTTTTCCCAAGCGCTTCGAAAGCTCAAAAATTGTTGCGATGGTTTCATCGCTGGTTTTTTCGCCGCGGATGACTTCGACCAAGGGCATTTTATCCACTGGATTGAAAAAGTGCATCCCAGCAAAATATTCGGGTTTGGGATGTCCTTGCGCCATTTCAGTGACACTCAGAGAAGAAGTGTTGGTGGCGATGATCGCATCCGGACGCATGTTTTTCGCCGTCTCAGCGATCACTTTCTTTTTGATTTCCATATCCTCAACGATGGCTTCGACCACCACATCAAGAATTTTAAACCCGCTGTAATCCACAGTTCCAGTGATGCGATCCATTTTCTGCTGAAATTCGTATTTGTTGATTCGCTTTTTCTTGAGCGACTTTCCCCACAGATCACTGGCGTGCTTCAGCCCCTTTCCAATCGCATCAAAGTTGATGTCCTTCATGCGAGCTTCCAACCCTTTATCGGCAGCGATGAAAGCAATGCCTCCACCCATGGTCCCTGCTCCCAAAATTCCAATCGAGTGAACGTCATTCGCTTTCACTTCACGGCCCGTCACACCCGTTTGCTTTTTCACCATTTCAGTCAAGTAGTAAACGTGAATCAGATTTCTAGAAACATCGGTTGCTGCTGCTTCAATGAAAGCTTCTCTTTCGATTTGCAGAGCTCGGTTGCGATCGCTCATTCCATAAGTGCGGCTGATGACTTGGATGGCTTTGAGCGGAGCGGGGTAATGACCGTGAGTGAGCTGAAGCACTCCTTTTTTAGCTTGTGAATAAACCACCTGTCGACCGACGATGCTTTCTAAGAATTTCGGCATCAAGCCTTGGGGCTCAAAGATTTTTTTTCTTTTTTTGCTGCCCTTTTGAATCAGCTCTTGGGCCATTTTCAGAGCCTGCTCTTGTAAAATAGTTGGGTAAACAACCTGATCGATCAGTCCCATTTTTTCAGCTTTTTTGGCAGGCACCAGCTTACCAGCAAGAATGATATCAAAGGCATTGGCAAGTCCAATCATTCTTGGCATTCGAACGCATCCGCCAAAACCCGGAATGATTCCAAGCTTGGTTTCAGGAAGTCCGATCTTGGTCGAATTGTCATCAGTGGCCATGCGGTAATCACAGGCCATGATAAATTCACATCCCCCACCCGCACAAGCTCCGTGAACGGCAGCAATTGTCGGAATCGGAAGATCTTCAAGCTCATTGAAAATCTCTTGGCCAGCGAGCACTGCTTTTTCAAACTGCTCTTTGCTGTTCATCGATTTGATTTCATCAATGTCCGCCCCGGCAATGAAAATTTTTGGCTTGTTGGATTTAAAAATCGCCGCTTTAAAAGTGGATTTGCGGAGCTCGCCAATCACTTCGCGCAGTCTTGTCATCATCGGTGTGTTGAGCTTATTGACTTTCTCACCAACCATATCAAATTCGACGACGGCGATGTCTCCATGAGGGATGATTCGAATCGATTCTTGAATGCTCATGTTTTTTAGGCCTCCGCCTCAAGCACCATGGAGCCCCCTTGGCCACCACCAATGCAAAGTGTTGCTAAACCAAATTGCAAATTTCGTCTTTTCATTTCTTTCATCAAAGTGATCACCAAACGTGTCCCTGTGGTTCCCACCGGATGGCCTAGCGCAATCCCGCCGCCATTGACGTTGAGGATGTCATCACGAATCTCACCGACTTTGCCGGAAAGCCCCAGTTTGTCTTTGCCGAATTGATCCGAATCAAAAGCTTTCTGACAGGCCATCACTTGCGCTGCGAAGGCTTCGTTGAGCTCAATGAGCTGCATGTCTTTCAGAGTCAGCCCCGCTCGTTTCAAGGCAATCGGAGTCGAATAAACCGGCCCCAACCCCATGCGCTCAGGCTCAAGGCCCGCAAAACCATAGCCACGAATTTTGGCAATGGGCTTCATCCCGAGAGCTTGCGCTTTTTCCCGACTCATCATCAGAATCATCGCAGCTCCATCAGTGATGGGGCAGCTGTTACCAGCCGTGATAGTCCCCGTTCGCTTATCAAAGAAAGGTTTTAATTTTCCCAGAGCTTCCATGTTTTGTCCCTCGCGAGGGCCAATATCGACTGTCAAAGTCTCTTTGTAATCAGGACCAATCGGAAAGGGTGCAATCTCAGCAGGCAACTTGCCATTTTTGGTGGCTTCCACTGCTCGCAGGTGAGATCTCACAGCGAATTGATCCTGCATCTCACGACTGAGACCCCATTCTTTGGCAAGAATCTCAGCGGTTTGACCCATATTGATTCCGACAAAGGGATCGGTCAGTCCCTGCATGATAGAAATCACTGGAAAGTACTGATCCTTCATATTGGAAGTCAGAAGCGCTTTGATCTGCTTGAGATCCGCTTGAAAAAGTTTGAGCAAAAGCGGCAGAGCTTGCGATGGGCCCTTGGCTGCAAACAGTTGATTCATGATTTTTTGAATTTTCTCAGGCAGCAACGTTGGCATTTGCGACATGCTCTCCGTGCCACCGGCAATCACCACATCCATGGTGCCGGATTTGATTTTCTCAAAGCCATTGGAAATGCTCTCCAGAGCCGAAGCGCAATTTCTGTGCACAGTGTAGGCGGAGGTTTTTTGCGGAATGCCGGCATTCAATGCAACCACCCGAGCAATATTCACAGCATCGACGGGATTTCCCGTATTGCCGATGATGACTTCTTCGACTTCATTGACATCCAACTGAGTGCGATTGATGAGTTCTTTGAGAGCGACTTTGCCCAGCTCTGCGGCGTGGATGTTTTTCAGCTTGCTTCCTGCTTTTGCAAATGGAGTGCGCACTCCATCGACAATCACAACGTCTCGGGGATTCGCCATACACAATCCTTTGTTTGATAGCGGTTCGTTGGACTTGAATTTCAATCAGCTTATTTTAAGGGGAAAGAAGCTCTCGGAGGAAGCACTAATGTCATCTTGATTGAGGGATGACGGCTTGCAAAAGAAATGACAATTGAAGGCGAGAGTTTTAGCTTTAATGTTTGAAATGGAGACCTATGTCGACCAACAGCAACAATCAGCTCTCGCAAATGGACCAGGAAGCTCTCGCTTTTCACTCGGAAGGCAAACCTGGAAAAATTGAAGTCATCGCTAGCAAACCCACCAACACGGAAAAAGCTCTGAGTTTGGCTTACTCTCCTGGAGTGGCTGCTCCCTGCAAAGCAATCGCCAAAGATCCGAGCAAAGTTTACGACTACACTTCCAAAGGCAACTTAGTAGCGGTGATTTCGAATGGAACAGCGGTCTTGGGTCTTGGAAATATCGGCCCTCTGGCCTCAAAACCGGTGATGGAAGGAAAAGGACTTCTGTTTAAGCAATTTGCCGGAATTGATGTGTTTGATATTGAAATCAACTCCATGGACGTCGAATCGACAATTTCGGCCATCAAAGCCTTGGAACCTACATTCGGTGGAATCAACTTAGAAGACATCAAAGCTCCTGAATGTTTTGAAATCGAAGAGCGCCTGAAGAAAGAAATGAAAATTCCCGTCTTTCACGATGACCAGCATGGGACGGCGATTATTTCTGGCGCCGCTTTGATCAATGCCTGCCTGATCACCAAGCGGAAAATGTCTGACATTCGCATTGTGGTGAATGGGGCTGGCGCTTCGGCAGTCGCTTGCTCGAAAATTTTCTTTTCTCTTGGTGTGAAAAAAGAAAACCTCATCATGTGTGACACCAGCGGCGCTATTTACAAAGGCCGAAAAGACGGCATGAACAAGTACAAAGAATTCTTTGCCGTGGACACAGAAGCCAGGACCCTGGCACAAGCTTTAGTGGGAGCTGATGTGTTTGTCGGCCTCAGCGCTGCTGGAGCTCTCACTGCTGAGATGATCAAACCGATGGCTGCGAATCCCATTATTTTTGCCATGGCCAATCCCGATCCTGAAATCGAGCCGCACAAAGCTCGCGAAGCCAGACCGGATGCCATCATCGCCACAGGCCGCTCGGATTATCCCAATCAAGTGAACAACGTTTTGGGCTTCCCCTCCATTTTCCGCGGCGCTTTGGACACGAGAGCGACCCAGATCAACGAGCAGATGAAACTTGCCGCCGTCGATGCGCTTGCCCGTTTGGCTCGCGAAGATGTTCCGGAGCGCGTCTCTGCTGCCTATGGTGGAAAGAGTTTTAAATTTGGTCCTGAGTATTTGATTCCAAAGCCTTTTGATCCCCGTGTGCTTTTGTGGGTGGCGCCAGCTGTGGCGAAAGCGTCGATGGATTCAGGGGTTGCGCAAAAGAAAATTGAAAACTTCAATGCCTATCGTGATCAACTGGAAGCTTATCAAGGACCAGAGAAGGTTTTCATTCGCTCAGCCATTCACAAAGTTCGCGCCAATGCCCAAACTCACAATGGCGAATTGCCTCGTATTGTCTTTCCAGAAGGTGGCTCCACCAAGATCTTAAAAGCTCTGCAGGCCATCGTCGATGAACAAATCTGTCAGCCGATTTTGTTGGGCTATCCTGAGCAAGTGAAAGAAAAAATTCGCGCTTTGGACCTTCCCGCTTTGGAGCAAATCCCAGTGATTCACCCTCGGACTCATCAATCTTTTAAAAGGTATTCCGAGGAACTTTACAAACGCCGGCAGCGCAAAGGCATCACTGGCAAAGAAGCTGAACGCTTGATGGCTGATCCCAATTACTTCGCTGCAATGATGGTGGATCAGGGCGATGCCGATGGAATGGTGACAGGATCAACAGTGCAATATGCTGATGCGGTGAGACCCGTGCTTCAAACCATTGGCGTGGCCAGAGAAGCTGTGCCCTGTGGCTGCAACATTGTGCTTTTGCAAGATCGCTTTTTGCTTTTGGTCGACACCACCGTCAATATCAATCCCTCTGCCGAGGATCTGGCAACCATCGCTTTGCAAGCTGCTCGAGTGGCGGAATACTTCAATGTGGAGCCACGGATTGCGATGCTCAGCTATTCGAATTTTAGCAGCGCCCCTGGAACTCCGGCGAAAATGCGAAGAGCTGTGGAATTGGTCAAAGAAAAGCGGCCCGACATTATTGTCGATGGCGATATGCAATCAGACACGGCGGTGAATACCGATATTTTGAATCGCATTTTTCCATTCAGCGAGCTGAAAGAGGGCGCTAATATTTTGGTCTTCCCGAATCTGGAATCTGCCAATATCAGCTATAAGCTTTTGCAACAGCTCGGAAAAGGCGAAGTGATCGGGCCCTTTTTATTAGGAGTTCGTAAATCTGCCAATGTCTTGCAAAGAACCACCACCGTGGATGCCATTGTCAATTCGGTGGTTTTAACGGCCCTTGAAGCCCAGTACCTGATGGAAAGACGAAAAAAGAAATAGAAAGCCCCTTGCGGACCTCCTTCAATTTGATACAATTATGGTATTAGGAGGTCCATTCCGCCTTGAATAAAGCTCAAATCAAGTCTTCTGACAGAGCAATCGTCATCGGCGTTGGACTGAAAACAGAGCCCACCTCTGAAATCAAAGAAAATTTATTGGAACTCGAAGAGCTGGTCAGCGCTGCTGGCGGCGAAGTTGTCGGCTCTTTGGTTCAAACCCTACCGCAATGGAATCCAGCGACTCTGATTGGGACAGGCAAGGTCGACGAGGTCAAACAGATGGTGCAGGATTCTGGCGCCAATCTGGTGGTGGTCGATCACCAACTCTCCGGAGTTCAGGCCAGAAACTTAGAGACTTACATTGGCTGCAAAATTCTCGATCGCAACCAATTGATTCTCGATATTTTTGCACTGCGAGCGCAGACTTACGAAGGAAAACTTCAAGTGGAACTGGCACAGATGCTGGATCAGCTCCCACGCATGATCGGCGCCTGGATGGATTCACTCTCTCGTCTGGGCGGCGGGATCGGAACTCGGGGCCCGGGAGAGACAGCGCTTGAAAATGACCGCCGCCGCATTCGCGAGCGTGTCGCTATCATCCGAAAAAAATTAGACGGAGTTCGTAAAAATCGCGCCCAACACCGAAGCTCCAGACGCCGCCATGAAATTCCAAGCTTTGCTTTGATTGGCTACACCAACTCGGGAAAGAGTTCGATTCTCAATCGGCTCACGGGAGCTCAAGCTTTGGCCAAGAACCAAGTGTTTGCGACTTTGGATCCAACCACTCGCAAGGTTTTTTTACCCGACGGCCCGCCGGCGGTTGTGACTGACACTGTGGGATTTATTCGCAAGCTTCCCACTCAGCTGATTGAAGCTTTTAAAGCAACACTTGAAGAAAGCGCCGAAGCCGATGTGCTTTTGCATGTGGTGGATCTTTCCTCGCCGAACATGCTTCGCCAGATTGAAGTGGTTGAAAAACTGATTGAAGAATTCAAATGGCAGGATAAAAAAATCATTCATGTGTTTAATAAAGTCGATCAAGCCCCGGTCGAAATGCAATTCAAAGTGAAGCAGTATCCAAGGGTGTTTGTATCGGCTTTGACCGGACAGGGATTGGATCAACTGAAAAAGCTGATGGCCGAATCCATTCATGAAATGCAAGAAGACGTCGAATTGTATTTTCCAAAATCGGAAGAGTACAAAATCTATGATCTTTCCAGAGACACTCGAATTGTCAAAAAAGAATCCGCCACCGAAGGCACCGTCTGCTACGCACAGATGACTCCCAATCTGATCAATCGCTGGCGCAATTACCTCGTGAAGTA
>JBGGMM010000187.1:0-2991 GCA_041288045.1 Pseudobdellovibrionaceae bacterium
TCATCTTGGCTGCATTTTTTTGCAAAGGACCGGAATTGATTTTTGTACTCATCAAATGTGGCAACATTTTTGTTTTTTGCAATCAGCTCACTGATGATGAATTTGGTCTCGCAAACTGAATACCCATCCACAGGCTCTTGAGCTTCTTGGTGCAAACTGCTGGAAATCTGTTTGTTCGAATAGGCTTCTTTTTGCTTCATCGAAAAGATTTGATTGCTGAGTTCAAGATACCGATTGTAACTTTGCCCTGAAAGCTGAGTCCAAATATTGGCCTTTAAATCCACTGGATTTTTTTGTGACTTTTCGCCAAGCATGATCATATTATTGACCCACTTGACTTTACCTTCGATTATTTCAGCCCTATCCCGAAATTCGCCACAAGTTTGAATGAGAAAAAGATGTGCATTTTCTGAAATTCCTGAAGGTGCAGCTACAGACCCTTTTTTATAGATCCTTTTGATATCAGAATAAAAGTAGAAATTAAGATCAGCCACTTTCGATAGAATTCGCGCAGCTCTCATGACTTTATCGTTGTGATAATTGGGATTTGGGACCTCGGCTGATTCAGAATTGCCAATACAATATTGATTAAAAAGCTCCTGATTTTCTTTCGCAGTTTTCAATTTGCGCTCAGGCCCCATGAGACCACCCATGATTTTGGCTGGATCGGTCCCACTGGCCAGTTCAGGGTTGTCCGTTTTCCATTTTTCGTAAAGGTCTGAATGCTTTAAATCATCCGGCCAAGCAAAAGCCTGTGAAATTCCTCCCAGAGCGACTGCCACTGGCAGTAAAAGGAATCCGTTAAAAATGGAACGAACCCGAATCATATCTCCTCCAATTCAAATGAAGCCGCCAGCCAAAATGCAAAAAACAGGGGCCCTGTTAAAAGCAATGGAAGCCAGGCGAAGGCCTTTTCCCTGTCTAGACTTTAAATGACTGCCAAAAAAGGACCCTATTCGTCACTTCTTCAAGGCCTTAGACAGCCTCAATCAGCCGAATCGAATCAGCCGGTTGCTGACTGTGGAAGGTTTTCTGCAAGTGTTTGAATAGCTTTAAGCAAACCAATTTTGTTCAGTTTTGAGAGGGAAGAATATGAGAAAGTCCATTTTGACCTACATTCCGTTGATTTTAGGATCGCTTTTGGCTTTTCAAGCCAGTGGTCAGGTCGAACACCAAAACGAGTATGAAAAATGGCTCAAAGAACAGAAGAAACTGGAAGAAGCTGAAATCAAGTCGGCCAAAGAAAAGGATGATCCGTCTTCAAATGGAGATGATGAAAGCACCCAATCAAAAAAAATCCGTTTTGGCTTCATGCACACAAAGCAAAACTGCTCGTTTGTAGAAAATGGAGTGTCTCACAAGCCGACTTACTGCACGCTTGATGACACAGATGCATCCACTGAACTTTCAGGAATGGTGAAAAACATCAACGCTCAGTTGGATTCGGCTCTGGAACATCCGACAACTGCCAAAGTTTCTATCGCCTATTTCAGCTTTTCCAATAAAGGCGTGCAACGAAAAGTCTGCGAATTGAGCAAAAAAGGAATCCGAGTCCGCGTGTTTTTAGATGGAGGATCGGCTGGCACAATTGACAATGGTATTATGAAAAATTCTGAGTGCTTGGATTCTCAAGGAAAATTGAATGTCAAACTCTCTTATCTGGGTGGTCAAACGAATGGCAATTCAGGTGGAATCTGGCGCCTTCATCACAATAAATTTCTGATGGTTGATCCTGGTAATGGAGAGGATGTGAAAATCAATTTTTCCTCGGGCAATCTCTCAACATTTGGAACGAGCCTTCATTTGGATCACTGGGTGACGATGGTTGCTCCTGCCAATTCAAATTTGGTCCGCGCTCAAAAATGTGTTCTTGAAGGGCTGGAAGCGTCTGTGAAAACTGCGGAAACCGCCAGTGGAAGCCTGGCCGCTATTGATCGAGCAATCGCCCAATCCTCCATCAATCAACGTGAAAAATGCTTTGATGAGCAGAATGTTTTTCCGCGTGTGAGCGGAGGATTGATTCAGAATCAAATTCAAATGATTCTTGCGAAAGAAGAAATTGCTCCCCTCTTTTCTCCGAATAACAATTCTTATGTTGAAAAGGCCTTCATTTCGGAAATTTCAAAAATTCCGTCTGGCGGTTATCTGTACATCGCCATTCAGCACTTTCTTCACCCTGGAGTGGGTCAAGCTTTGATTGCGGCTGCCAATCGTGGAGTCGATGTTCGAATCATCATGGAAGATGGCGTCCTCAAAGGTGAGAGCGAAGTTCCAGGTGTAGATCGAATGATTGGAAATCTGCGATTGAAAGCTCCCTCTCTGCAAGTGCGTTTTGCCGAAACCAATCACAACGGGGGCAAAAACAGCGCGATGATGCATAACAAGCTGGCGATATTAAATGGCCGCATGACCTTTTCAGGCGCCGGCCATTACACGAACGCAGCTCTTCGCAACAACTGGGAGAATTTTTACTTTGTGACAAACAAAGGAGTCTTACAGAACTACGCCAAATATTTCAGACAACTTTGGGAGCAATCCGTAGACGCCGAATACACCACTTCTTTCGGCAAAAAACCAGGCAAGCCACCAAGCCCTCTAAAGGGTGCCTTTCTCTTTTTCCTTTACCCGGCCCATTGAAAGACTGATGTGATGGTCAAAGCGGTCCGGGTACAGCGAAGGCCGTCCGTCCATGCGAAGGCTGCCTTCTGGCCATCGTGGCCAGAAGGATTTTTTAGGAGGAAGAGGACAACTCTTTAGCGACAAGACTTTTCTAATTAAGACCCAGATCTCCATTTTTTGGTTTCTATTTCCCCTCTTAAAGATTTCCCGACCACGATGGTCGGGAAACAGCCTTCGCATGGACGGACACACCATCGTTTACCGCCGGCACCGCTGTGACGACCCCACCTATGTCGCGCCGGGTGAAGGAAAAAGAGAAAGGCACCCTCTGACTCTGAGTTCTGTCGAAATTGGTGACGGTCCTGAAGATTT
>JBGGMM010000188.1:0-3738 GCA_041288045.1 Pseudobdellovibrionaceae bacterium
CTCTCTGTCAATTCCGTAAACTCGACCTACGATGCTCAAGATCGAATCCTCCAAAGCGGATCAACAAGCTATCAATTTACAGCAAACGGAACCTTGTCAGAAAAAAGAGTCGGCACAGCCATCACCAGATATATCTACGACGATTTCGGCCAACTGGCCTCTGTCACACTCCCCGACGGAAAGTTCATCGAGTACTCCATCGACGGTCACGCTCAGCGAGCGATCAAAAAAGTAAGCGGCAGCATCACGCAAAAATTCATCTACCACGGAGACGGCACCATCGCCGCCGAACTGAATGAAGACAATTCTATCAAGTCCGTCTTTGTCTATGCCACTCAAACAAATAGCCCGGATTACATGATCACATCAGGAGTTCAGTACAAATTCGTCAAGGACCACCTAGGATCTGTCAGATTAGTGATCAACACAGAGACTGGCTCCATCGCGCAAAGAAGAGATTACGATGAATTCGGCCGAGTTCTCACAGATACAAATCCAAGCCTTCAGCCTTTTGGCTTTGCGGGTGGGTTGTATGATTCGGATACGGGGCTCGTCAGATTCGGAGCTCGCGATTATGATCCTGAAACAGGACGATGGACGAGTAAAGATCCGATTCTCTTTAACGGTGGTCAGACAAACCTTTATGGGTATACCTTCAACGATCCAATAAATTTCATTGATCCGTCTGGAAAATTCGGTTTAGCGGGCGTTGCATCTGGTTTTGTATCCGGCATGGTCGGTGGGTATATTTCTGGTGGAACTATTACTGCCGCTCTAGCAGGGGGAACGGCTGGTGCCGTAGTAGGATTCGTCAATCCCTGGGCTTCATCTGCAGCAGGAGCGTTTGCTGGCGGGGTAGCTTCAAGTCTCTTAGGTCAAGTGGTTGGGAATGTAATGACTGATCAGCCGTACATGAATATTAATTTAGGTGCTGCTGCATTTTCTGGTTTTGGCTCAGCAGTTGGCGTCCAGGCAGCGGGCGCGATGGCTTGCGGTAAGACTGGATCGGCTATAGTAGAGGGCTCTGCTTCTGGACTATCAGAGCTATTTGGAGGATCATTGGATCAAACAAGAAACTTCAGCCCGTTATTTTCGCCGCGTTAATCAATTTGGTGAGGTGCAACCATGTACGAGATATTTTTCATAAATTTTGGATCAATGTTTACTCTTTTCACAGGGTATAAGTTTGCGGTCAATCACCTTACAAAAGAGTATCGGGGACTTTTTGACGGGCTTATCAGAATTTGTATTATAATTGGAATCATTTCTGGATCGCTCCTAATGCCCATTTGGCTACAAAAGAGTCGTTATCCTGAGACAAACATAGGCGTGTTTTTAATAGGATCTTATGTCGGCATGTTTTTAGTGGGAATTACGTTATGGCTTGAAAAGCAGGGAAAACTGAAGTGGCCCAAAGAAAAATAATTTTCCATCGGTTGTCGTGCCTAAATCGTGCCAACAAAATCCAGAAAATCTGGGAAATTCTGGCAAAAAGTGCCCTTGGATCTTTGTACATACAGCAAAAAGGAATTTACCTGTATCTAAACTGTAGAGAATTTCGACAAAAAAGGGCCTCTCGCTTGATTTTGGTCAAACGAAATCTCGGACTGATCTGGCAAAAAGACAATGGTCAATCGGAATATTATAAATAAATATTTATATTCTAGAATAAAAAAGTGGACCGTGAAATAGGGCGGTGACAACTCAACCACCAAAGAGTCGACAGGATCCGGGGCCAATCGGTGAATTTCAAGGAAAGAGACGTATACCTCAAGAAACGGATACTCAAGTTCAAGAAGGCCAGAATACTTGAGCGGAACGCCACGCATGACGAATTGAGCACGTCACCATAGTTCATTTGCAAAAGTGGTAAGTCCCTAAAGGGGCTGAAGTAGCAAATTGGACAAACAGAATCTGGCGTGAAATTGTTCGATGTAATCGAGATTACAATCCGGAGATTGGGCGATGGACGAGTAAAGAGTGATTGATGATCAAGAAAGACCAATTTGGGTGAAAGCGGGAAATCTGACGCCAACAGAATTCACTTATAACAGCCGCGGACTGTTAGCGAATCTCAAGCAAGGCAACCGAAACTTGGTTTTCAATTACAACTCTTTGGGACAGTTGCAAAGCGTCACCAATCCCGAAGAGCAAACCACCACTTTCACATGGGACAATTCAAATCGCCTGCTCCAAGAAAAACGACCTGACAACAAAGTGATCAATTACGAGTACGACGAAAATAGCAATCTGTCAGGCCTGCAGCCCCCAGACAAACTGATGCATGTGCTGGGCTCAAATCTGATTGATCTTTTCGCGGTCTACACCCCTCCACCCACAGCAACTGCTTCAGGATCGACCAACTACATTTACAATCTAGGTCGGCAGCTGACGAAAGAAGTCCGACCTGACGGAACATCGATCACCTACAGCTACGATCCAGAAAAAGCCCAACTCATGAGAGCCGAGGGCCCCTCAAAAAGCATCGACTACATCTATGGCTCAGGCTCAAGAACAATCCCGGCAAGAGTCATCTCCAGCGATGGCATCGATCTCAGCATTTCAGTCGGCAGCGATGTCCAATTGGACCGATTCTACATCAACGGAGTCATCGGCAGGATCCGAATCATCCCCACACTTCGCGGACAACTGGGAACTTTGGTTGTGAATGAAGAAGTAATGGTTCCCTACACTTACAACAACGAGAAGCTTCTCATGCAAGCTGGAGATTTGATAATCAACCGAGATGCATCTACAGGCCTCATCTTATCATTATTTTAAGGCCATCGAAATTGCCTTTGCTGTTCACAATATCAATACTTCCGACTCGCTGATTTCAGCCATGAAGCAGAAAAATCCATCAATAAGTCGAAAAAATAAAATCAACGGAGAAAACGCAAATCGCTTACGACAATCTCTGTTTCGCATATTTACATGGATTATGAGCAATCACAAGAAGCTTCAAACTTTTATATTTAGCGATAATTTTGGATGGATGTTTCCAGATGTACAGGCTGAAGCCTTCAATGCTGCGACCAGAAGAGCCGAGATGATGGGTTGGTCTGAAATTAGTATCAAACCTGTTTCCGCCTTACCTTCAGAAGAAGGCGGTATGAAAAACTACTCGTTTGAAATTTGGGGAATTGGCGAATCCATTGCGGATGATTCGAATTCAGGATCAGCAGAGAATGAAAAGCAAACTGGCCTTCGCCAAGTTGCGCGAGAAGCTGACGTCTAAAAACGGTCATCTAAATAATTTTGTAATTGATGGCCGCTTGAATCTGCTCTCTTGTCTCTGAGTCGGCGTTCTTCCAAAATTTTGAACACAAAAACGGCCGGTTTGTGGCCAAATTTTTTCCAAAATAACAAAAATGTATTTATGATTTTGAAATAGGCTCTTGTATGAAAGCGCGCAAAGTCTTTGAAATGCTTTTGGATTTCAACTGAAGCGGAATTTTCCAAAATTTCATCAGGGCCGTGTAAGACATTATGATTCGGAGACTGGGAGATGGACTGCGAAGGATCCTATTCTGTTCAACGGAAAGGATACAAATCTTTTTGGTTATGTTTGGAATGACCCTGTTAATAAAATTGACCCAACAGGAAAGACGGGATTAATTCGATGCATAGTGATTCGTACTGAAGTACTAACTAGAGCCTATTTTAATGGAGCAGCTAATAGCAGTGGCGCTGGAGGAAATGGAACTGGAGGAAGTGGTGGCGGCGCGCCAGCCTGCC
>JBGGMM010000189.1:0-5910 GCA_041288045.1 Pseudobdellovibrionaceae bacterium
ATGACAAATCGGGACAGCTTCCAACTTTGCACGTCAGTTATGACCGACAAAGTTCCATTGCTGGAAATCCCATTCTCGAAGAGGACGGAACTCGTTATTCAGTTCCAGATCAGACAAAAAGACTTCCAGAGTATGTGGGGCAGAACAAATGGAAATTCAATATGCTCTTTGATACTCAAAACATTTCCGTCACTCCTCCTCGTGGGAAAGATGGAAAATTGGCCCCAACTGCGGACGCTACTCCAGTTCGAATGAGCTTCAAAGTGGTTGCCCCGTCAACTTCAAGCAGTGCTGAGGTTTTAAAGCAGGTCAAAGTCAAATTGACCTTGCCTTTGGCAGCTCCGAAATTTGACCTTTCTGGCTTGAAGGCTCAATCTCTGGAGCTCACTCCTGGAATGAAAACCACATTGATCTTCACAGTCGAAAGTCTACATCCCCGAAGCTCAACAAAAGTAAATGTGCAAAACATTTCAACACTCAAGGGTTCACCAAGCATCACTTGCAAATTGGCTAAAAATTCGAAAACCCGCCAGGAATGTACGCTTCTGTGGAGCGTACCTTGTGATGCGACGGACGCGGATGTCACTCAAAATATCGATATGTCGGCCGTTGCCACGATTGATGGCAAGGACACGGATGTCACTTCTTACACCTTAAAAACCTCTCGTTCACCTAAAGCCCCTGTGGCTTGTAAAAAACCAGGAGCCTAAATCATGAAACTTTTTAAATTGATGACTATGACATTGATTCTCGCACTGGTGGCTTCAGCTGAAGCCCAAAGCAAAAAGCGTGTGGAAGTTTCAAAAGACGTTGACTCACTCGGAGGCAACAAAGCTTTGGTTGAAATGGCAACTTCCATGGATCCAAAAAACCGATCGCGAATTGTGCAGAATCGACTGGTCGATCGGCACAATCGATTGGAACTGCATGGAAGCTACGGTGCTGTTGCAGGTGGGGATTCCTATTTGCGCACACAAAATGTCGGCGCAGCTGCTGATTTTCACTTTACTCCTCGTTGGTCTTTAGGAGTTCGATATTATGATTATTCAAATCAGCTGACCCCTGAAGGCGAACGGGTTTTCAACGAAGCTCGTGAAGCCAAGAACACCGGCGGAGTCGACGGCCGAGTGATAGATATTGACTATCCACTGAATTCAGTGATGGGAATCCTCAGCTGGTATCCAATCTATGGAAAAACAAATCTGATGGATTATGGAATTGCCCAGTTTGATATGTACCTTCTAGCAGGTGGCGGTAGCATTCAGCTCAATTCCGGTTCTACTGGGATTGGGACTGCTGGAGCTGGAGTCGGTTTTTGGGTGACACAAAACTTTTCGATCCGCACCGAACTTCGCTATCAAACTTACCAGGACAAGGTTTATACGGGAGACCGAAAAATTGACACTGTGACTGGCCAAATTGGTTTGGGATTGATGTTATGAAAAATTTAAAGATCTTCACACTTATTCTTCTTATTTCGATGAGTGGCACTACTCTGGCTGCTGAGAGTTCATTCTCAGTCAAAGCCTGGGCTGAAGATCTTAAAAAATCAGCTGCTATCAATCCATCTGGTTGGTCGGCCCTGCAGGACAAGATTCTGAAGGAAAATAAATCCAAAGACATTGAAGTCATGAAAAAAGCCAGAAAGCTTTTTGAAGCCGAAAAATTCGCGCCTTCAAAAGAAGCTTATGAGCAAGTCCCTCGCGGCAATGACCACTGGCTTGAGGCTGTCGAAGAGATCGGGTGGATTTTCCACCGACAACAGAATTATCACAAAGCCCTAGCTCAAACTAAGACTCTTCTCAGTCAGGCATTTTCGCCAGTGGTTGGAGCAGAACCTTTTTTCCTCCAGTCTCTCTCGCAGTTGAAAATTTGTGATTACAAAGGTGTGCTCGAGACACATGAACTGTTCAAAAAAACTCAACGTCAGCGTTTGCTGGATCTTCGCGAGCTTGAAAAAACAGGCCGAAGCCCCGCTGTCGATGCTTTGATCAGCAAGGTCGATCGCTTTCCTTTGAGCTTTCCGCAAGTGGGTGAAGAATCCAAATCCCTTCCTCGACTTTTTTACCGAGATGTGAAAATTCAAAAAGCATTGATGACGATCAAAATGGCCGAAGCTGCGTTGAGCCGATCAACAGGCAACTCGTCTGATTTGATGATTCTTTCCAAAAAGGCAGCTCAGCAATTGCAAGCACGAATGAAAACACTTGCTGAAATTGAAAATGAAGAAAATTTTAAAATTGTGCAAAAGCTCAATCTGATCGAAGTCGAAACTATTCAAAGAATCCACGCCGATCAACAGCTTGATAAAGATTCTTACCAGCGTGGACAGTTCGCAAAAGTCAATGAAGACCAGATGATTTTCCCTGATGACGATCACCCTTGGCTGGATGAATTGGACAAATTCGAAGTTCGCGTAAATTCATGCC
Source organism: Pseudobdellovibrionaceae bacterium (assembly GCA_041288045.1). Lineage (GTDB taxonomy): Bacteria > Bdellovibrionota > Bdellovibrionia > Bdellovibrionales > Bdellovibrionaceae > 21-14-0-10-47-8. The sequence goes on from JBGGMM010000189.1 coordinate 2,430, forward strand.
CTCAGAATATTCGGAGGAAGATGTGAAAACTTCTCTTTTTCTTTCCCTTTCCCTTTTTATCTTTTTAGCTGGCTGCTCCCCTGAAAATCCAGACTACTACATTCGCCGAGATCTGGAGCAGGAAGCGCCTCCGAAAGAGCATCCGAAAGTCAAACAGGAAGAAGATTCCCCGGCTCCTGTTTACCCAGAACCAGAAGTGCCAAAGTTTCCTCCTCTTCCTGAGCCTAAAAAAATGCAGAAAGAGGAAATCAAATGGATTCAGATTATGGCAGACCCGAATCAATTGGAGCTGAATCCAAAAGTGGATATTCTTTTTATTGAAGACAACTCGGGAAGTATGAAAGAAGTGCAAGCGAATCTGGCTAAAAATATCAATCGCTTTGCCAGCGCTTTTCAGCAGAAAATTGACTTCCGAGTCGCCGTGCTCTCTGTTTGGGATAGCTCAGCAAAATTTGTGAATAATCCCAAGCGAAAATACGATATCGGCGAATTGCGACGGGTCCGTGAAGCCAATGGCGCTCAGTCAGAAAAACGATTTCTCACTCGCAGCATGGCGACTCCAGCCGCACTCAGTGCGACCATCAATATCGGGATCGCTTCGAGCACTGAAGCCATGCCGGAATTCGAAGAGATTTTCTCGACACTGGAAGCTTCCATCAAGCGTCCCGAGAATCTGAATCCAAACACTGGATTTTTCAGACCGGATGCCCGCTTGGTTGTGATTATGGTCAGTGATGCCGAAGACTCCACAAGCAAAATCACTCCTGAACAATTGGCTCAGGATCTGGTTGATTTCAAAGGTGGTCAGGCGAAAATGGTTTCTGCTTACGGCGTTTTGGTTCGAAAGGGTGACAATGATCTTTACAAAGACTTCGATTTGAAAAGACATCCGAATTATCATCCAGAATGCTTTGATATGACGAATCCTAAAAATCCGGTTCGCTTGCCGAATCTCTGCAAAGAGGGCTTTGGGCCTGAGCGCTTGGATCAATTTATCGTGGCTGCGAATTCTGGTGAAGGAACTCCGGAAATGATCAAATCCAAATTCATCTTGAAGCTGGTGCAGCCTGATTTTGGCAAAGACTTAGCCCAGATTGGTTCTTCGATTTCAGAAAAGACCATGGAAAAAGAAATTCTTTTGGATCAAAGACCGCGAGCTTATCCGAATCAACCAGATCGAGCCATGGTCAAAGTCTTCTTTGGCAATGTTGAGATTCCAGAAAATGATGGCTGGGCCTATGATCCTGAAGACAATTCAGTTCGGCTTTCGGGAAAAATCAATTACTCGAAATACTCTCAAGATCCCAAAGCCCGCTTTCGAGTGGAACTGGTTCCAGTCACTCTTGACGCCGGCCTTTAATGGGCCATGGGTGAGCCGTATTGCAAAAGCTTGCGGTAAAGAGTCTTGCGATCAATTTGCAGCATTCGAGCTGTCTTCTCGCGGGAGCCTCCATTGAATTGCAAAGTGTTGAGGATGTGTTTTTTCAGCACTTCCTCCACTGGCAATCCTGGTGTGACCTGCAAAGCTCCCATCGACATCTGATCCAGATTGAAAGCTTGCGACATCATTCCACCGGTCTCAGATTCTGCGACTTGGGCTGATGCGGCCTGTGGGGAACTGGAGTCCACCACCAAATCCTGCATGGAGATTTCTGGCTGATTGGAAAGCACCACGGCCCGCTCAATCAAATTTTCAAGCTCTCGAACATTGCCAGGCCATGAATGGCGGAGCAGAAAGCTCAGGGCGTCTTTGCTGAATTTCTTGTAAGCCACACCATTGAGGACTGCAAACCGGCGCAAAAAGAATTCAGCGAGCGGCAGAATATCTTCATCGCGTTCGCGCAAAGGTGGAATTCGAATCGGGATCACATTCAAACGAAAGAAGAGATCTTCGCGAAATTTTTTGGCTTGAATTTCTTTTTTCAGATCTTTGTGTGTCGCTGTGACAACCCGAACATCGATATCCCGAGATTTGTTTTCACCAATTCGCTTGATTTTTCGCTCTTGAAGAACCCGTAAAATCTTGGCCTGAAGCGGAAGCGAAAGATCCCCGATTTCATCCAGAAAAAGGGTCCCGCCCTGAGCTTCTTCAAAGAGTCCCTCTTTTTTTTCAATAGCTCCGGTAAATGAGCCCTTGGCATATCCAAAGAGCTCAGCTTCCAACAAAGTTTCAGGAATGGCTGCACAATTGATGGCCACAAATGGGGCTTGCTTTCGCTCCCCAAGATCATGGGTGGCTCGAGCAACGACCTCTTTTCCAGTGCCACTTTCGCCGGTGATCAATACATTGGCTGTGCTGTTTGAGACTCTTTTTGCCAGATCCAAAGCCGCCCGAAATCCGGCGCTTTTGGCGATGATCTGATCATGAAAGGAATCCGTCTTTTGCTTCAGAGTCTGCCTGAGAACGACATTTTCATGCAGAATTTCTTTAAACCGAATCGCTCTTTGCACTGAAATTTCAAGCTGCTGCAAATTGAGGGGTTTGACGATAAAATCAAAGGCCCCAGCTTGAGTGGCATCACAAGCCACTTGCACAGAGGATTTTGCAGTGATTAAAATCACAGGCAAAGTCACTCCCCACTCGCGCAATTGCGCAATCAGGTCTGTTCCTTTCATTTCAGGCAAATTCAAATCCGTGATAATCACATCGGCCGTCAGATTTTTTCTTTTGGTTTCTGCAATCAGGTCTGTGGCCGAATTGAAAAAGCTGAGCGAGTATCCCCGAGGCTGAAAGAAAGCTCGTATCAGATCCTGAAGATCGACGTCGTCTTCAACGATGGTGATTTGGATGTCCTGTGCTGACCTAGATATGCCTCGTTCTTCCACGCGTCCATCCTTTAAATGTGGAACTGGCCCAAGAGATTCCCCCTCCATGTTCTTGAGCCAGCCCCGGATTGAATAGCGACATCAACATCCGGTTTGAGTTCGCAGCGAGCTCTTTTGCAAATGCAAGGCCCAAGTTTTCCCATCCTTTATTTGAAATTTAACCATTTCTGGGCAGAATTCCCCAGCTCCCTAGAGGGAGCTTTGCCCGGTGCTGGTCTGGCTCTCAGACGGCCATCCGCCGACATGGCATCGTTCAGCTTCGCCCCTGCGGCTCCGGGCCGTCTGGCAAATTATTCGGAGTGGATTGCGCGGAGAGCCCGATCCATCCTGCATCTCGGCTAATCATCACAGTTGCCAAAAATGTTGAAAAAATATTTGACGTTGTTTTTAGCTTTTTAATTTTAGATTTGAGAGAAGATTTTCGTCATTTTGGAAATTTTGAAATTTTTTTTGTGATCGCCTTGGGGCGAAGGTCCTATAGCTTTTACGATTTTGTTTTCAAGGCATTCTCTTGCTCTTTGAAAATGCTCTCAAAAAACTCGTGTTACAACACATGCACGATGAAACAAAAAACAAATTCTAATATGAAATCATTCGGTGGTGAGCTTCTTAAGGGAAAAAGAAAAACGAAAAGGCCGCTTTCCACCAAGCAGCC